>JBEPWW010000092.1:0-2450 GCA_041642215.1 Salinimicrobium sp.
CTGGCTGAAGCCAGTGGCGATTCATGGAATATCAAAAATGTTTAATAAAACCAGATAATAAGATCTTAGGCTGAAGCCTGTCGGGATTCATGATCATTATCCTTAATATATGAATTGCCTCCGCCTAAAGGCGGAGGATCAGAGAATGATGAGGCCAGGGGCTTTAGCTTCAATGTCCATCCTCAAAGTCCTGGCACTTGATTCTCATAGCCTTATTCATTGATACCAAAGATTTCTTATAAAAGCAGATAATAAGATCCTAGGCTAAAGCCTGTCAAAATTTATGATACATCCTTTATCCATGAATTGCCTCCGCCTTCAGGCGGAGGATTAGAGGATATTTACAATAAGGGCTTCAGCCCAAATCGCTATCCTCAAATTTTTTGAAGTTGTAATGCTTTAGATATTCCTCATATTCCTCCTGAAATGATTTGTGGCTGTGATGCTCTTCCTGATTCTTAATATAATCTCTCACCTTTTCCAGTCCTGATTCTGAAACAGAGACAGCGAAATAATCATTCTGCCATTCAAATTTATCTTTTGTCAAATTGTTTTTATTGATCCAATAAGAAGATTCCCCTTTAATCAAATTCATCACCTTTTGAATAGTCTGATCGACTCCCAACGACACGAGGCAATGACAATGATCTGCATATCCATTTACAAAGTCTACAAAGAATCCTTTTGATTTTGCATTTTCTTTTATATGCTGCCACACTTTTTTTCGGAGTTCAGGAGAATTTAGAAAAGGAATCCTTTTTTTGGTGCTCCATACAAAGTGGATGTAGACCTTTATGTGCGGCATGATGTTTTGCTAATTGGCTGTTTATGAATTTAATAAATTAATTTGAGCTAAAAAAGGTTGGGCTAAAGCCCTATCACAATTCTGATCCTTGATCCATGAATTGCCTCCGCCTTCAGGCGGAGGATTAGAGGATTAGAGAATTGGCTCTTAATTCTTGCCATAATCCAATTAACTAATCCCCAATTAACCAATCTCCTCTATTTATTATTTAATTTAACTTCGCTTTAAAACTCACCTCCTTTAAGCATTAAACTTTAAACTTTATCTTTGCACAAAATTGTAATTTCTTGAGTAAATCTTCTATTGCCCAAAGCTTTGCACAGTCTGCCCAACAGCAGGATCTGGGGAAAGCTCTTGCCCTGCCGCGAACAAAAGTGCGTCTTAACGGCCTTGTTGGATCTGCGTTTTCGTTTGTGGCAGCCAATGCTTTTAAGGATGCCGAAAAGCCTTTTTTACTGATCTTCAATGACAAAGAGGAAGCGGCCTATTACCTGAACGACCTGGAGCAGCTGGTTGGAGACAAGCATGTTCTTTTTTACCCCGGAAGCTATCGCCGGCCATACCAGATCGAGGAGACCGATAACGCGAATGTGCTTTTAAGGGCAGAGGTCCTAAACCGCATCAATTCCCGAAAAAAACCGGCCATTATAGTGACTTATCCCGATGCGCTTTTTGAGAAAGTGGTAACCCGGAAGGAACTCGAAAAGAATACCCTCAAGATTCACGTGAATGATGAACTCTCCATCGATTTTGTGAATGAGGTGATGTTCGAGTACAGGTTTAAAAGAGTTGATTTTGTGACCGAACCGGGGGAATTTTCAGTGCGCGGGGGGATCCTGGATGTTTTTTCTTTCAGCAATGACGAGCCTTACCGAATAGAATTCTTTGGCGATGAGGTAGAAAGCATCCGTACTTTTGATGTGGAGACCCAGCTTTCCACAGACAAGGTGAAGAAGATCTCCATCATTCCCAATGTGGAGCATAAGAAGACAGAAGAGCTGAGGGAGAGCTTTTTAAAGTATATTTCAGATAAAACCATCATCTTCAGCCAGGATACCGAACTTATGCTGGCTCGATTGGATAAGCTTTTCGGTAAGGCCGAAGAAGCCTTCAAAGGACTTTCAGAAGAAATAAAACACGGCACCCCCGAAGAATTGTTCTGCAATTCGGCCCTGCTCAAAGAGCAGCTGCAGGCTTATTCCCTGGTAGAGCTGTCGAATCCCCTTCCGGGTCAGGAGGAAGAGGAGCTTATCGAGTTTCATACCAAACCTCAGCCTTCTTTCAACAAGAATTTCGACCTGTTGATGGAAAACCTGCGGGAAAATCACGATGCGGGATATGTGAACTATATTTTTTGCGTGAGCGAACAGCAGGCAAAGCGGTTCCATGACATCTTTGACGACATGGAGCAGGAGGTGCATTACAAGACGGTGGTGCTTTCTATGTACCAGGGCTTTATCGATGACGATAAAAAGCAGGTTTGTTATACAGATCATCAGATCTTTGAGCGCTACCACAAGTTCCATCTCAAGAACGGCTACGCCAAGAAACAGGCTATAACGCTAAAAGAATTGACGAACCTGGAGGTGGGGGATTATGTGACCCATATCGATCACGGGATTGGGAAATTCGGGGTGCTCCAGAA
>JBEPWW010000092.1:2460-8662 GCA_041642215.1 Salinimicrobium sp.
CAGTTATTTGGCCACCGGGTGATGCAGCGGCGACGCCGCAAACACAACGATGATCAGGCGGAAAATATTATTCGCAACCTGACCGAGCTGCAACTGGATGCGGCAGTGGTGCATATCGATCACGGGATCGGGAAATACGGGGGGCTCCAGAAGATCGAGGTGGAAGGGAAATTCCAGGAAGCGATCAAACTCATTTACGGGGAGCGGGATATTTTATACCTGAGTATACATTCGCTGCACAAGATCTCCAAATATAACGGCAAGGATGGCAAGCCGCCCAAGATCTACAAGCTGGGCAGCAACGCCTGGAAGAACCTCAAGCAAAAGACCAAGGCCCGCGTAAAACATATCGCCTATAACCTGATCGAGCTGTATGCCAAGCGAAGGCTGCAAAAAGGCTTCGGGTTCGGGCCGGACAGCTATATGCAACATGAGCTGGAGGCGTCCTTTCTCTATGAAGATACACCAGACCAGAGTACAGCTACAGAGGCTGTAAAGGCAGACATGGAGAACGAACGTCCCATGGACCGGCTGGTATGCGGGGATGTAGGTTTCGGAAAAACTGAGGTGGCGATACGTGCTGCCTTTAAGGCAGTGGATAATGGGAAACAGGTAGCAGTGCTGGTGCCTACGACCATTCTGGCTTTCCAGCACCACAAGACCTTTACAGAGAGGCTGAAGGATTTTCCGGTCACCGTTGATTACCTGAACCGCTTCAGGACGGCCAAAGAAAGAAGGGACACCCTGGAAGACCTGGCGAACGGTAAGGTGGATATTATCATTGGGACGCACCAGCTGGTGAACAAGGCGGTAAAGTTTAAGGACCTGGGGCTGCTCATTGTGGATGAAGAGCAGAAATTCGGGGTTGCTGTAAAAGATAAACTGAAGACCATAAAGGAAAATGTGGATACGCTCACATTAACGGCCACGCCTATTCCGCGTACGCTGCAGTTCAGTTTGATGGCCGCAAGAGACCTTTCCACGATCACAACTCCGCCACCAAATAGATATCCCATCGAGTCGCACGTGATACGATTTTCCGAAGAGACGATCCGGGATTCGATCTCTTATGAGATCCAGCGGGGAGGACAGGTGTTCTTTATCCATAACCGGGTGGAGAACATCAAGGAAGTCGCCGGAATGATACAGCGCCTGGTGCCCGACGCGAAGATCGGTATCGGCCACGGGCAGATGGAAGGAAAGAAGCTGGAGACCCTGATGCTGAAGTTCATGAACGGGGAATTCGATGTGCTGGTTTCCACGACCATCATCGAAAGTGGACTCGATGTACCGAATGCCAATACCATTTTTATCAATAACGCCAACAACTTCGGACTCTCAGACCTGCACCAGATGCGGGGAAGGGTAGGGCGAAGCAACAAGAAGGCCTTCTGTTACTTTATTACGCCGCCGTATTCGGCAATGACAGATGACGCCCGCAAGAGGATCACCGCCCTCGAACAGTTCAAGGAGCTGGGCAGCGGCTTTAATATCGCCATGAAAGACCTTGAGATACGTGGCGCCGGGGACCTTTTGGGAGGGGAGCAGAGTGGCTTCATCAATGAAATAGGCTTTGATACCTACCAAAAGATCCTGAACGAAGCCATTGAGGAATTGAAGGAGAATGAGTTCAGGGAACTGTACGCAGACCAGGCTTCTGAAGATAAGGAATATGTGAAGGACACCCAGATCGACACCGATTTTGAGCTGTTGTTCCCTGATGATTATATCAACAATATTTCAGAAAGGCTGAACCTTTACACGCAGCTGAACAATCTTAAGAACGAGGAAGAGCTGGAGAAGTTCGAAGCCGAACTGGTGGACAGGTTTGGGGAATTGCCCACGCAGGCCGAAGATCTGCTCAACAGTGTACGCATCAAATGGATCGCGGCCGGCATAGGTCTGGAAAAGATCGTGATGAAACAGGGGAAGATGATCGGGTATTTCATCGCCGACCAGCAATCGCGTTTTTATCAAACCCCGACCTTTACCAAAGTGCTGCAATATGTGCAAACGCATCCTCATTCCTGCACCATGAAGGAAAAGAAGACCCGCAGTGGGTTGAGGTTGTTGCTCACCTTCGATAAAGTGACTTCTGTAGACCGGGCGTTGCAGGTATTGAAGCCGCTGGATGTGAAGGCGAAGGTGGAGGTGGAGGAAAAATAAAAGTTTACTGGAAACCTTTTTGGAGGTCTCAAAGGCGTTGAAAACCTGTGAGACCTGTGTAAAACTGCTCCTGTTGTCTTAAGGGTATATGTCTGTTTTACAGGATCTCATGTTCTCCCTGCTCCGGAATCCTTAAAGTTCCCTTAAGAGAATGGCTCTTTTTCCCGCTTTCTTTTATCTTGTGAGGCAGGCCGGTGCTAAGAGCCTGGATCTGCTTACAAACACGAGATTTCATGCGACAGCTCTTACTTAAAATTCCGAAGGGACATAAGGAGGAAGTACTCAATACGGTAGAGGAATTCAAGGGGAAGAATACCATTTTTCTTCCCAATGAGGAACATGATATTTTTTTTGTTTTTCTTCCGAATGAAAGGGTGAATGATTTTTTAAAAAGGATAGATGAATATGAAGAACCCGAGGTGAATCTTATTCCCCGGGGAGTGATCTCCATGTACCCCCCGGCTTCTGAAGCACCCGACCAGGTAGCCGATGTACAGCCTAAAAGCTCTCTGGAGATCTACCTTGGAGGGATACAAAGTGTGGGATCTAAGTTTGGCCTTATAGGTTATTCCCTGGTGGCCGGTATCATTGTTTGGATAGGACTCTTTACCAGTACGAGTTATTTACTTGTCGCCGCCATGCTGGTTGCGCCTTTTGCAGGGCCTGCCATGAATGCTGCTTTAGCGACGGCCGCAGGGAAAGCAGATCTGCTAAAAAGCAGTCTTGGGAGATATGGAATGGCCATACTTACTGGGATCGTGGCCAGTTTTCTCATGACCCTTTTGTTTCCGCTTGAAACCCTTACTCCTCTAATGGAGCAGATAAGCCAGGTTTCTAAATTCGCGATACTACTGCCATTGGTTTCAGGATTTGCGGGAGCGGTAAATATTTGCCAGAGTGAACGGGACAGCCTGGTTTCAGGCGCAGCCGTTGGTATTTTGGTAGCGGCTTCTCTTGCCCCGCCGGTGGGACTGGTAGGTGCCGGTATGTACATGATGGACTGGCAGGTGGTATTGAGCGGTCTCTTCAGGATCCTTTTGCAGCTATTGGGTATTCATATTACAGCGACTCTGGTCTTCTACTTTTTTGGAAAAGTAAGTCCCCGGGGAGTACGGTTCTTAAAGGGCAGCAAAGTGATGGGACTCGTCACCACCGGAGTCGTAATTTTAGGAATCGGGGCAATGATGTTCTGGCAATTCAGCCAGCCGCCATTTTTGCGGAAAGCGAGTATGAATACAGAACTTAACGACGTCCTCCAGGCCGAACTACAAAATATTCCTTACATCCTGGTGCTCAATAAAGATGTGACTTTCACCAACGAGAAATTTGAAGGCACTCCCGTGGCTAACTTCGCTGCTACCATAATGCTTAGAGATACTGCAATAGACAAGGAAGAGGCCAGGAAAAGGGTGATTGAACATCTAAAGGAAAATATGGATTATGACATTGAAAACCTCTATGAGGTGTATGACATAAAAATAGTGGACCAGTAAAGCTGCACTAATGGAGGAGGTTACTTTTTTGTGGAATGGGTGGGAGCCTTTAGGCAGGATCTTGGTAATTGGTGCCCTTACTTACCTGGCCCTTATTTCTCTCCTGAGGCTATCCGGAAAAAGGACCCTGAGCAGGATGACCGCTTTTGATTTCGTGATCGCCATTACCATAGGGTCGGCCTTTGGGCGCATACTTACTGCCAGGTCTGTTTCCATTTCAGAATCGGTGTTCACTTTTGTGCTGCTCATGTCACTTCAGGTCATTTTCTCTTTCCTGGAGATCAAGTTTCCATTGTTCAAAAAACTCACTACCGCCGAACCAACCTTGTTATATCATAAAGGGATCTACCTTGAGAAGAATATGAAAAAGGTGAGAATGAGGAAAGATGCGCTATGGAGCGCGGCACGAAAAAAAGGTTTTGGAAGTATGGACCAGGTGGTAGCGGTGATCTTTGAAATTGACGGAACCTTCTCTGTTATTGGCGCAGATTCGCCTGCCCAAAATTCAACCTATCATTCGCTGATGAATAAGGATCCTGAGATATGAGGCCTGCTTCAAAAATGTAAAAACGCATCTTCCAGATGCTCTACTCGGGTACCGGCTTTGTTTTTAATGATACCAATGATGTCAAAACGCACATCCACATCCAGCTTATGCTCATTCACAAAGAAGTCAATGGCTTTTACCAGCAACCTGATCTTCTTCTGTTTTACGAAATCCTGAGGGTCCCCAAAATCGGGGGTGCTGCGGGTTTTTACTTCTACCACGGCAAGGATATCCCCTTTTCTGGCTATGATATCCACCTCAGCCTTTTGATAAATGAAGTTGCGGGCTACGATCTTGTAATTGTTCTTTAGCAGATGCGCGACTGCCAGTTCCTCCCCTTCTTTTCCCAATTCATTATGTCGTGCCATAAGGTCAATTTTTACATCCCGGGCCAGAAAGGTTATTTTTTAGGTATATGGAAGGAATCAGAGTTCCGGCTCTCTGTAAAGGATCGCACGTACCGTTAATCTCAGCGCTTTGATCTCTTCCGGGGTAGGCTCGATTACACGATCTGTATAAAAATCCCGGGGGGGAGCGATATGCGGCTCCAGGAAAACCCTGATGTTGGTCTCTGACAGCGCGCCTTCCTCCCAGTCTACCGCGCCACTGTGATCCCATCCAAATCCATAGATCTTAATAGGTCCCTGATTGAGCTCCAGGAGCTCGTCATAGGTGGTCCCGACCCGGATGCCGGTCTGTGACCGCCAGCGGCTTTCCTGGGCGAGGTAGATCTGTTCCAGGGAATCCCTTTTCTCATCCTTCCATACGATCAGGATCTTGTCAGGCGAATTGGGGTACAGCACAGTATAGGGTTTTTCTATGGTTCCTTCCTCAAAAAGTTCGGTACCTTCGATCATTCGGGCCTCGGGATAAATGGTCTCCAGGTCATAATCGTCGATTACCACTGCCAGGTTCTCGATCTCGTATTTTTCGGGGGAATTGGCAGTCAATCTTTTGCTTTTGCAGCCAACCAGGAGTGGAAGGAGGCAGAGGAGTAAAGCTTTTCGCATTGGATGGTTTTTATATAAATTTAGGAACATTTGCCACAAGTCAGTCCGCTTTTACAAGAATTTAACGTGTAATCCCTTGCAGTTGCTTAACTTTACGCCCTTTAAATCTACATTCGAAATCTTTGATGGAATCACCAAAAAAATATACGATCACCGCGGCATTGCCCTATACCAACGGGCCCATTCATATTGGCCATTTGGCAGGAGTTTACGTACCGGCAGATATTTACGCGCGATACTTAAGAATGCAGGGCCGGGATGTGGCTTTTGTTTGCGGGAGCGATGAACACGGGGTGCCGATCACGATAAAAGCAAAAAAAGAAGGCGTTTCTCCTCAGGATGTGGTGGATAAATACCATAAGATGATAAAAGACTCCTTCAAAAAATTTGGAGTGTCTTTCGATAATTATTCCAGGACCTCCGCAAAAATTCACCACAAGACTGCTTCTGAATTTTTTAAGAATTTATATGATGCCGGGAAATTCACCGAGGAGACCACGCAGCAATTATATGATGAGAAGGCCGGGCAGTTCCTGGCAGACAGATTTGTGGTAGGGACCTGTCCCAAGTGCGGATTTGAAGAAAGTTACGGGGACCAATGTGAGAAATGCGGCACCAGCCACAATGCGACTGATCTCATCAACCCCAAATCGGCCATCACGGGTGCCACACCTACCCTACGGGAGACCCGGCACTGGTTTTTGCCGCTGGACCAGTATGAAAACTGGCTCAGGGAGTGGATCCTGGAAGGGCATAAGAAGGACTGGAAATCTAATGTTTACGGGCAGGTGAAATCATGGATCGATGACGGATTGCGTCCCCGGGCCGTTACCCGTGACCTGGATTGGGGAATTCCCGTTCCTGTAGAAGGAGGGGAAGGAAAGGTGCTGTATGTATGGTTTGATGCCCCAATAGGCTATATCTCTTCCACCAAGGAATGGGCAGAGAAGCATGGAAAAGACTGGGAGCCTTACTGGAAAGATAAG
>JBEPWW010000093.1:0-8646 GCA_041642215.1 Salinimicrobium sp.
TAAGAGCCTGTTGCACATCACCTTTGTGATGCACTTTCGTGTCCAGAAAGTTTACGGTAAAGATGACCAGTAACGGCACAAGGAAACCAATGATCCCTCCTCCGGTTAAGATAAGCCAGGGCTTTGGCTCTACCGGGGTATTGTCTGAAAATGCATTATCAATTACCTTTGCTACCGGAGAAGTGGCCGCAAATGATATGGCTGATTCCTCCCTTCTTTGAAGAAGAAACAAGTACAATTGTTCCTTTATCTGTTGCTGTCGCTCAATATTCCTCATCCTATTCTCCAGACCTGGAAAAACGCTAAACCGGCCCTCAGCCTGCCTGTCCAACTGTTGCAGCTCCCTCCTCTGAATGTTCAATGCACTAATCGTACTTTGAATATTATCCATCAGGTTTTCCCTCAAAGCATCCAGTTGTTCGGTAAGAGTCTGGACAACCGGATTTTTTGGTGTAGAGGATTTCAGGTAAGCATTACGTTCCAGGACCAGAGTATTATAGCTAGTGATCAACCGTGCTGTTCCTCCTTCCTCAACACCTCCTGAAGGTAGGAGTCTATATGGATCTGAGGATGTCAGGGCTTCACGTATAGACCGTATTACCATGAGCTGGGTTTCAATACGAAATATCTCTTCCTCTGCCTTCGTTTTTTGCTGCATATATCTTCCGGCGCCGCTGGCCACATCCATAATCCTGTTCTCCCTTTTAAAATCTGCCATGCCACCTTCAACAGAATCCAGTTCCTGGGAGATTAACTCTAATCTCTCATGGATAAATTCGGCTGTGTTTTCTGCCACCTGTCTTTTATCTGCCATTCCATCATAGTTGAAATGTTCCATCAGCCCGTTGAGAAAGTCCTGCGATTTTTGCCTGACTTCGCCTGTTACGGATAAAGCCAGGATATCCTGGGCCTTACCTTTGGGCCAAATTCCCATTCGGGTGATATAATCGTTGGCGACCCAGGCGATAGGTTGTATTTTGATATTAATGGTATTGCGCGTAGTTACCCTCCCCCCCCGGGGCAATATGGAAAAAACCAAATTCCCTACCTCTACCTTTTCTCCAAATTTATGGGTCCCGGAATATCCCAAAGACTCTTCCATAAGAGCATAAGTAGTAGCAGATTGAGGTGTTACGAATAGATCCATTGATGTTTCATGAACAATGGAATCTGGCGTATGCATATCGATGATGACAGGATTGTTCTTATAAGCTTCAACTGCTATTACTTTCCCCTCAATGAAATAGGAGATATTGAGATCAAGGTCATCGATCACATTTTTTATAAGACGTTTGGAGTAAAGAGTCTCTATCTGGTTTTCCAAAGAAGAATTTTCAAGGGCCAGTATAGATGCTCCCCCACCCGAGGGAAGGCCGCCGGCTATGGCTTTTTTCTGATCATCCTTCAGGATCATCATAGTGGCCTGCGTTCTATAGGCCGGTGTGGTATATCTATTATACAGGAAAGCAACAGCCAATCCAAGCAGCGCGCCTAAAACGAGCCACTTCCAGTGGGTTAGATACTTATATAGTTCTGCTTTCAGGTCAAAATTGGATCTCTCTTTTTCTGAAAACTCTTGCAGTTCTTCCATGAATTATCGTGTAAAAAGTATAGTTAAACTTACTGCCGTTGTTACTATTGAAACTAATCCTTGCCAACTGGTAATAAAGCCTGCCGACTTTACTTTTCGGTAAGTGGGTTCCACGTAGATAATATCGTTCTGTTTCAAAAAATAAAAAGGGTTTTGAAACACATCGGCATCTGTAATATCTACCCGACCGTATATTTTTTTTCCGTCATCATCCCTTATTACCAGGATATTCTCCCTCTTACCATCGTAAGTAATGTCTCCTGCCATGGCAAGGATCTCAGGGATGGTCACCCTTTCATCTGGTATCTGGATCACCGAACTACCTGTTTCCCCTAAAACGGTCACCTTAAAATTAATAATACGTACTCTGACAACTACATCTGTAACGTATTCTTTTAAAAGCCCGGTTAAATAATCTTCCAGTTCCCGCCTGGTCATTTTTTCCACCTGCAGTTCCCCTAAAACAGGAAATTTGATAGTACCGTCAGCATCTACAAGATACCCGAAGGATCCTGCGCTTTGATTATTCCCCCCGCCACCGGATCCCGAACGTCTGTTGGTATTCATTCTAAAGGGTTCCACCACCTCTTCGTTTAGGGAAGAAACATCAATCTGAAGCACATCATTAATTTCAATTCGCGGCTCGAACTGTTCAATGGCTTCCATATTATCCAGCTTTTCAAGGTTCTGGAAATAAACAATCTCCTTACGAGTAGAACAACTGGATAGAATGAATATGGTTAGGATTAAAATTAGGAGTTTTTTCATGCTTTGAGGGACTTTAAAGTAAATTGAGTGTCAATTAGATATCGTTTTAATTAGCTAATTTTCTTCTGGGGATTAAGAGGTTCTGTTTCATCCAGAACTTCAAAATTAGAATTGTTGCTTTTAAATTCAGGCACCAGTTTCTTTAACCTGGCAACCACATCATTCCCTTTAAGATCACTTGCAGATTCAATGATCTGGGCAACGCTTAGACAAATTTTCTCATAATCTCCGGGCTGGTCCTGGGCAATCATTATTTTTTTGTGATGTGTTGGAAGCGTCTTGCTTTTATCACTTAACAATTCCTCAAATAATTTCTCTCCGGGCCGGAGACCGGTTATCTTTATTTCAATCTGTTTATTGGGTGTGAAACCGGCTAGTTTGATCATTTTAATAGCAAGATCCATGATCTTTACCGGCTCGCCCATATCAAAGATAAAAATCTCCCCTCCATTTCCCATAGCTCCCGCCTCCAGCACTAACTGGCAGGCTTCGGGAATGGTCATAAAATACCTTATAATGGCTGGGTGAGTGATCGTTACAGGTCCCCCTTCTTCGATCTGCTTTCTGAATAGAGGAACTACAGAGCCGTTTGAACCCAAAACATTCCCAAAACGGGTCGTAATGAATTTGGTTTTCCCATACCCTTCCTTTATAGAACTGCTGTAAAGAGATTGCACATACATTTCTGCCGCCCTTTTGGAAGCGCCCATCACATTTGTTGGATTCACGGCTTTATCTGTTGAAACCATGACAAAATGCCCCACCTCATATTGTAAGGCAAGATCTGCTAAATTCTTTGTTCCCTGGATATTGACAAACACTGCTTCATGTGGATTTTGTTCCATCAAAGGAACATGCTTATAAGCAGCGGCATGATAAATCACATCTATAGGAACCTTTTTAAACAACAACTCCAGTCTTTTTCTGTTCCCTACATCACATATAATGCATTTAAAATTAAGATCTGGAAATTTTTCCCTTATTTCAAGTTGGAGATTATGAAGCGGAGTTTCTGCCTGATCCAGGATCAGTAACCGCTTTGGACCGTAATCAGCTACCTGCCTTACAATCTCGCTTCCAATAGAACCGGCTCCTCCTGTGACAAGAATGGTTCTACCGGTAAGCTGCTGCCTTTTATTTTCTTTATTTAGTAGAATTGGTTCCCTGTCCAGCAGGTCCTCGATCTGCAACGATTTAACTTTATGGGAAACAGACTTTTCATCTTCATAATTTGAAACGATAGGCGCATTGTAGACCTGGATATCGTTTTCCAGACAATCCTCGACTATTCCTAATTTCTCCTCTGCGGTAAGCGTATTAGCAGACATAATGAGTACTGAAGCATTTAGCATCTCTACCTCTTCACTTACTTTTACACCATTGCACACTACCGGCTTATCGAGGATCCTGAAATTTTTCTGTGTTTTATCATGTGTAATAAATCCCCTGATATCAAACCTCTTAGGATGTTCGATCTCCAGGGCACCTGCTATTGAAATAGCATTTTCATCGGCACCAAAAATGACAGCCTTTTGAAGGTTATTGATCCTTTGAGTCCTTTTGAAATATTCATATACCTGCTTCACGCCTAACCTGAATAAAAAGAGCAGGGAAAAGGATATCAGGAAATAGAAGATCAATCCAGCGATCAAATAAATCTTTTCCCCGGTGAGGGCATAAGTTATATAGTTAATGGCCAAAAGGGAGATAAAGGTACAAAAGCATGCCAGTAATATTTTTAAGGCATCCAGAAAGGAGGAATGTCTTATCAAGCCTGCATAAGTGTGGAAAATAAAGAAATACACAATATTCACCGCGACCACCAGCCCCATCCTAAATGGAAGGTCCAGCGTGTCATAAAAGTTACCCGTCAAATCCTTTAAGGCTATCACTGTAAGAATGGCAGAAACAACTATAATACTTATATCTATAGCAAGAATTGCCCAACGAGGCAGATATTTAATATTCCTAATATCCAGTTTATTCTCCTTTGATAGTATCTGCTGTACCGCACGATTCAGTTTCTTACCCATGGCTGTCAGTTTTTGACGTGATCACCTTTTGTTTTTTCAGAAATTCATTAATGGATAATGCGATGCGCTCCTTATCTTCTCGCCCTAAATTGGATCCTGAAGGAAGGCAAAGTCCTGTTTCAAAAGCTTTTTCAGCTACCCCGCTACCATAAAAAGGGGCATCACGAAATACAGGCTGTAAATGCATTGGTTTCCATAGTGGGCGACTCTCGATATTTTCTTTTTCTAAATGAAGCCTTAGATCCTCACCGGTAAGGTCGGATTCGGTAAACCGAATGACCGTTAACCAGTGATTGGAAAAAAAATGTTCGTCGGGCTCTTTACACAGTTGCACACCGTCAACGCCCTCAAAAATATCATTGTAAAAGAAATGCATATCCCTTCGTTTGTTGACATGCTTATCAAGCACCTCCATCTGCCCTCTTCCTATCCCTGCACAAATATTGCTCATTCTATAGTTATAGCCGATCTGGCTATGCTGATAATGAGGAGCCTCATCCCGGGCCTGTGTACTTAAAAATACGGCTTTTTTCTTAATCTTTTCAGTTTTTGCGACCAATGCCCCTCCTCCTGAGGTGGTAATAATTTTATTTCCATTAAAAGATAAAATACTCATATCCCCAAAAGTGCCGCATTTCTGGTCTCTGTAAGTACTTCCCAAAGCTTCTGCACTGTCTTCAACTACAGGAATACCATACTTTTGGGCTACCGTATGTATTTCAGTGACTTTATAAGGCATTCCATAAAGATGGACTGCTATGATCGCCTTGGGTTTTTTACCTTTCGCAATGCGATCCTTAATCGCTGTTTCCAGGTGATGTGGACAAATATTCAAGGTTTCTGCTTCACTATCCACGAATACAGGAATAGCACCCTGATATGCAATAGGATTGGCCGAGGCGGCAAATGTGAGGCTTTGACACAGTACCTCATCCCCTCTTTCCACTCCCAAAAGAACCAGGGCGAGATGAAGAGCTGCAGTTCCTGAACTTAGAGCTGCCACATGAGACTCCCTACCCAGATAGGTTTCCAGGTCCTGCTCAAAACCATTCACATTGGGACCCAACGGAGCTATCCAGTTTTGTTCAAAAGCTTTATTTATATAGTCCTGTTCATTTCCCCCCATATGAGGGGAAGAGAGCCATATCTTATTTCTATTCATAAACCTTCTTTGTATATTTTATTACCTTTCCGGGATTGCCTATAACCACAGCATAATCTGGAACATCCTCGATAATCACTGCTCCTGCCCCAATGGTCACCCATTTACCGATCTTTACACCGGGAATGACCATTGCACCTATCCCACAATGAGTTCCCTCACCAACCTGTACTCCTCCTGCAAGAGTTGCATTGGGAGAGATGTGTACAAAATTGTCCAGCCTGCAATCGTGTTCCACAGTAGCCCCAGTATTTATAATGCAGTTTTCTCCAATGCACGTATCTGCATTGACCGAGGCATTTGCCATCACAACTGTACCTTTCCCTACCACTACGCTATCATCAAGAACGGCAGAGGAATGACTAATTGCCTTATGGATCTTTCCCGCCAATTTTTCAGCCACCTTCTTTCTGTCTTCATTTTTACCAATTGCAATTATAGTCTCGTGTTTTAATACCTCCTCAGTAAGCTCATGCTCCACCTTATGATGAAAAAAAGAATCGATCGTTCTATTATCATCAATGATATGATGAACCTTTTCCTTTATTGATTCTATAATATTAATGACCACCTTCGCATGGCCGCTGGCACCGTAAATATTCATCTTAGTTGTTCCCGTTAAAAGGCTCTGTAGTCGCCATATTGGCCATTGTTATCCCTTCCGATTTCACTACCTTTAAAATAGTTAACCAGAGAATCTTCATATCTAATAGAAAAGAAAGGTTGTTTACATACCATACGTCCAGCTTGAACTTTTTTTCCCAACTTATTGCATTACGACCATTAACGGCAGCCCAGCCTGTAATACCGGGCCGTACAAGATGACGTTGCTTTTGAAAGTCATTGAAGTAATCCAGATATTCAGGTAAAAGAGGTCTAGGACCTATTAAACTCATATCACCTTTTAAAACATTTAGTAATTGAGGAATCTCGTCCAGGGATGTTTTCCTGACGAATTTTCCCGCTGAAGTCAGTCTTTCTGAATCAGGCAGCAGTTTACCTTTTGCATCTTTTTCATCTGTCATGGTTTTGAATTTGATAATCCTGAACAAGCGTTCATCCTTTCCAGGTCTTAGCTGTAGGAAAAAAGGAGTTCCTCTATTCGCAAATGCAAGTAATACAGCTACGGCTATAAAAACGGGCAGTAATACAATAATACCTGTCAATGCTACCATAAAATCAATTAGGGGCTTAAAAATTTTCCGGTACAAAAGATTATATTTTAGAAACAAATCTAAAGCAAATCATAAGAGCTGAGTGCAAAATTTTGTTAAAAACCTTGCGCGAAAACCCTAATCAAAAGAGGTTAACCTAGTTATAACCAATAATTTAACAGATGTTTAACGTTAGTGCAACAGGGATGGTTCGGGAATTAAAAAGGTCCAGCCTTGACTAGAAAAAACTTGTAGCCAAGAGAGAAAAGCAAATAGACCAGTTTCAATTATTCTTTTAGTAACGAATCCAAAACTTCATCACAAATTATTTTCTCACACTTATGCTCTTTCAGCAATTGTTTAAATAACAAAAACTCCAGATCAGGATTATGTAACCCTTGTTGTTGAATGTGCCGGTCATTAGCTTCTTTGGTCTTTAAATGATCACGGTACCCAGCAGCATAGGAAGTTTTGAAAAATGTAAAGCCGGTGATATAAATTTCTTTGCAGGGAGAATTAAGAACGCTGTAAAGTGCTGCGAATCCAACCGTAGGCTTCCATTTACCAAATGAGCTTCTCATAACGCGGTACATAAACGGTTCATATAAAAAAGTTCGCTCCTTTTTGCCGTTCCTCTTATAAAAATTAAGATGGGTGATCAATCCTTTGACACTGCTGTCCGGGTGCACCAGATATTTCATTCCTAAGTCCCTGAAGCTTGTAAAATTGATTGGCCCACCGCCACTATATTCATTTTCGTAGAAGCTATGAAACAGAATATCTGTCCTTTTACCAAGAAAGACCTCATGCATGGGTTCCCATGTATGGAGAGCTTTATTGACCCGAATAATCACATCAAAAGATTCTATGAAATCGCCGTTCTGATTTTGTAAGGCAGAATCTGCAGCGCCTATAATGGCTACTCTCTTATCTTTCAACACCTTTTTAGGATCGAAGATTCGTAGTTGCGTAGTGAATAGATAAACTCCGTAAAGAGTATTCAATATCTTCATAGCTCTCCAAAAGAAATGATGTAACCTGTGCCTTTTTCTCGAAGAGCCCGGTTATTATAACCAAAAAAATCAATGCTATTCTCCTTTGCCGCATCGTAATCATTAATAGAATCTCCCACAAGACAGGTGTCTTCTCTTTCATAATGATAACTCCTTAAAATATCACTTACCAGATCGGGTTTAGGGGTTGGGGATCCTTCAATAGAAAAGAAATACCTGGCGATTCCAAGCTCCTCACATAGATATCTCAACTCTTCCCCGTCTGAACCAGAAACAATATGCATGCGATACTCTTTATAATGTTTTTTAATAAAATCCACTACCTCCCCCACAAGCCTCTCTTTTGTAGTAAGATGTTTTCTCATTATGTTAGAATAGCCATTTGCCCATTCCTGAACCTGTTTATCATTATCTCCTTCTTCTAAAACCTGCTCTAAAAAATACCGGAATTTCACATAGCGCGACAATCCCCCATTCTTTTTATGAAATTTGAGGAGCTCTGCAACTGTATCTTCAGGATACTCAGAGAGCACCTCGCGAAAACCTTTTTCCCTCACATCCATGGAGTTCAGGATCACCCCGTCAAAATCCCATAAAATGTTCTTCTTATTTTTTAATTCTTTCATATACGGCTTCAGCTATTTTAAAATCTTCTTCTTCATCAATATCCAGAGAAGATATCTTATTCATGTTAAATAGATAAGGATTCTCTCCTATTCTTTCATTCTTTTCCAGGTAAAGAGATCTGGGGGCCAAAAAGACCGCACTATTGATCTCAAAAAGCTCCTTCAGCTCTTGGGTACGGGGCCATGGATCATTGGATTTCTTGTTTATTATCTGCTTTTGATCCCTATCCCACAAAAAATTCTGGAATTTTTCTCCCGTCATCAGGGAGTCGAAACCATTATTAATGGCATCCCGATAC
>JBEPWW010000094.1:0-8626 GCA_041642215.1 Salinimicrobium sp.
ACTGCATTTTTGATCCGTCGATGGTTACCCACGAATTGTCATAGCCGTACCAGCGCCAGGTGGTGGAGGCGTTTATAGGGTCCATGATCTTTTCATTCAATACCTGCGGAAGCGGTTTCCTGAACACATTGAGCAGCGAATAAGCCAGCACGTTCACCCGTACATCGTTGTATTTATACGATGTTCCTGGCTCATTTAATTTTCTTGCCCGCCACTGGTCAATATTTTGATCTGAAGGTGGTCTGTCTGCCCAGTCAAAACCTCCCCACAGTTGTCCGCTCCAGTCAGATGTTTGTTGCAGCAAATGTTCCCAGGTGATCTTGCTGTTATGTTCCCCTCTAAAGGTATCATCCCACACGTATTCATTAACACGTTCCTCGACGTCTTTAATAAGTCCCTCTTGCAGCGCGATCAGTCCCGTGGTCGACAAAAAGCTTTTGGTGACGCTAAAGGTCATATCCACTCTTTCTGTATCTCCCCATTCCCCGATGATGTATCCGTTTTTCAGAATGATTCCCGCAGGACCACCACGTCTTTTTGTAGGGCCAAGGAGCTTATGGTAGGGTTCATGCTGGAAGCCTTTCAGGATAGCCTGGCGCAGGTCTTTTGATTCTGAATATTCATTGTTTTCGGCAAATTCTATGGCTTCGGAAAGATCGATCTTATATTCGGAAGCTTCTTTTTTCTCCCAGCTATCGGCCGAAGGAAAATACACTTGCTGTGCAAAAGTGCTATGTGCAAAAAAGCTTAAAATAAGCAGGATCAAAAATGACTTTTTCATGACTAATTTAATTCAGGTGGTTCTTGTTTTCTTCTTTTTCAGTAGTGGCTTTATCCAGCCATTTTTGGGAGAGGCGTTGTTTTGGGGAAATTCCCAGGGCCTCGAGTTTATCTATGTCCTTGATGAGATTTTGTTGCCCGGTGAGCTTTTTCATCGCGTCTTCATACGCACCAGAAGTTGATTGCAGGCGTTTGCCAAGTGTCTCCAGGTCATCAAGCAAAATTTTAAATTTGTGGTAGAGAGAAGCAGCATGATTGGCGATCTCCACCGCATTTTGCTGTTGCTTTTCATTGCTCCATAATGTATCAATGGTTCGCAAAACCGAAAGCAGCGTTGTCGGGCTTACCAGCAGGATGTTCTTTTGAAATGCCGAATAAAAAAACGAGCTGTCAGCATTTTGAGCGAGATACAGAGCCGGTTCCACGGGGATGAACATCAGTACAAAATCCGGGGACTGTATCTTGTACAGGTCCTCATATTTTTTCGAGCTCAGATCAACCAGGTGGCTGTTTAGGGACCGCAGGTGTTCCTTTAAAAATTTCAGTTTTTGAACCTCATCTTCTTCATTGACATATTTTTCATAGGCCACTAAAGAAACCTTGGAGTCAATGACCATGCGCTTATCCCCCGGAAGGTGCAAAACAACATCGGGAAGCAGTTTTTTTCCCTCTTCGGTTTCGTGAGATCGCTGTACGAAATACTCCCGGTCTTTTGCCAGTCCCGACTTTTCCAGGACCCGCTCCAGTATAAGTTCGCCCCAGTTTCCCTGGGTCTTGTTTTCCCCTTTCAAAGCTTTGGTGAGATTGTTCGCTTCTTCGCTTATCTTTATGTTCTGTTCATTGAGCAGTTGCAGTTGTTTCCCCAGCCGGGCATGCCGCTCGATGAAGTCATTCGAATTTTTTTCTACCTTTTCCTCAAAGGTTTTGATCTTATCCTGTAACGGGCTCAATATATTCTGAATATTCTCTTTATTGAGGCTGGTGAATTTTTCTGATTTCTGGTCCAGGATCTTATTTGCGAGGTTTTCAAATTCTTTGGTGAACTTCTCCTGCAGCTTTTCAACTTCGGTTTTTTGCTCCTCCAGCTTTTCCCGAAGGTTCTCCAGTTCTGAATTTCTCTGGGTCAGTTGATTCCTGAAAAGGTCCTTTTCCTCCCTGATGGTTTCACGTTCGTTGCACACATCAGCATATTGCCTGTCGGTTGCCTCTTTCGCCGTCCGCACCTGTTCTTTATACTCTTCGTACTGAAGCTGCAGTTGATTATTTCTTTCCCTGAGTACGCTCAGGCTGCCTTTACTGCGGAAACCGGCAAGGACAAAACCCAGTACTGCTCCAAAGGAGAGGAGGAAAACAGAGATGCCAAGGAGAGTGACTTCATTCATGGGAGACGTGATTTGTTCAAAGATAGTATTTTCAGGTTTTTATTCTGAAGGATCTGGTACTGGAATCGAAAAAGATAAGATCTGACGGGAAAATGGTTTGAAAAGCACCTTTTTGGATAAGTTCTTCGGGACTTCCTTCCAAAACTCCTTCGGGTTTCATCAGGATGATCCGGTCACATAATTCCAGTGCGAGATTGATCTCGTGAGTGGCAAACAAGATGGCTTTTCCGGTCTGTACACTCAGTTGTTTCAGGAGTTTGAGTACCTGGGCTTTGTGGTACATGTCAAGATGAGAAGTGGGTTCATCCAGGATCATAATAGGAGTATCCTGCGCCAGGGCACGAGCGATCAACACCTTCTGAAGCTGGCCGTCACTAAGCTCGTAACATTTTTTATGCTGAATATTCTCAATATTCACCAGCTGCAGCGCTTTGGTGACTTTGCGGCGGTCTTCAGCAGAAAGAGAGCCGATCCAGTTGGTGTAGGGCTGTCTTCCCAGGGCTACCAATTCTGCCACTCCCAGGTTTTTAGACAGGGGTTGCTCTGTTAAGACGAGGCTGATAAGAGTCGCGAGTTTTTCCGAAGAAAAAAGATTCCGGTTTTCCCCGTTGATCAGCACCTCGCCTGCGAGCGCAGGTTGAATGCCGCTCAGGGTTCTTAGAAAAGTGGATTTTCCAACCCCGTTTACCCCGATGACGGCCACAAGTTCTCCTTTCCTGACATCAATATTTATTCCTGAAGCAATTACTGTTTCCTGATGCTTTTTGCGGTACCCGATCTTTAGGTTTCTAGTTTCCAGAACGATATGTGATCCCTGATCCTTCACCATTCTAAAAAAGGAATTTTCTCTTTCTTACCAAAAGCCAGATCACCACCGGGGCCCCCACAAGGGAAGTGATGGCATTGATAGGAAGGGTATATTCACTTCCCGGCATTTGTGCTGCAGTGTCGCAGATAAGCATGAGGGCAGCTCCTCCAAGAATTACCGCCGGCAATAAAATGCGATGGTCATTGGCAGGGACCACCTGCCTGATCAAATGTGGTACGGCAAGCCCAATAAAAGCGATAGGACCGGCGAATGCAGTAATGCTTCCCGCCAAAAAGCTGGTGGAGATGATGAGGATCGCTCGGTTCCTGTTAATATTCATTCCCAGGCTCCTGGCATACTGTTCTCCCAGAAGGAGGCTGTTCAGGTTTTTTATGCTGAGGATAGCCAGCCCGGTTCCCATCATCCAGAAAAAACCCAGGACCCCGACTTCGCTCCAGGTGAGGTCCCCAACACTTCCAAAGGACCAGAAGATATATTGCTGCAGTTCTGCGGCCGGACTAAAATAGGCCAGGACGCTTACAACTGCAGAACTGAGACTGGCAAACATGAGCCCTATGATGAGGATCGCCATGGTATCTTTTAACCTGATGGAGGCCAGCATCACAGCCAGAAGCACCAGTAAACTGCCAATACTTGATGCTATTACCAGGCCCCAGCCCGAAAGCAGAAAGCCCGAAAAGAGGCCGCCGAAAAGGCCTGCACCCATAAGAACGAGGGCGACTCCCAGGCTTGCACCACTACTAAGCCCCAGTACATAAGGTCCAGCCAGCGGGTTCCGGAACATGGTTTGCATCAGCATCCCGCTTACGGCAAGCCCTGATCCTGCTAGGATGGAGGTGAGCGCTTTGGGGATCCTGTATTCCAGAATAATGTACCTCCAGCTCTCTCTGCTCACCTGGCCGTTAAACAATACCGCAAGGATCTCATCTAAAGGAATGCTAACTGATCCCAGGCTGATGTTGAGTACCAAAGCGGCCAGTACAAGTAGAAGCAGGAGGAAAAGTGCGGGTTTATATGTACGGGCTTTTTGCACTATTCGAGCGGCTTATAAAAAGTGGTCTGGTGATCAGGTAATAAATACGGATGAAATATCGAGACCAGGTCTTTTAAGACGAGATCAGGTCGCACCGGCCCCAGCTCATAAAAGATCACCCCACCGGTTTCGCCTTTTTCGCTGCTGAAGGTAAAAACGTTCCTTTCCTGGAAAGCTGAAAATTTCTGATAATGCGGGGAAGCTTGTTGCAGCTCGTTATAAGAATGGAATTGTGCCGGGCCAACCCAGAAATCAGCATCCTGTGCTTCTGCCAGAACATTTTCCATGGAAAGAGAAAGGCTCCCGCTTCCTCCCGTGTTCGAGAACAGGTAGTCGGCATGGGCATCCCTGATGAACCGGGCCTGCCAACTCTCCCCTGCAGGGAGGTACCACTGGTCCTTATACATGGCCCCTGAAAGTACAGTAGGCCGGTTTTTGGCCAGTCCGGCCAGGGTTTTCGCTTCCAGGTAATCCTGTTCCACATCTTCAAAAAAGGAGCTGGCTTCATCTATTTTATTATAAAAAGCTCCGAAAAATTTGATCCATTCGGCTTTTCCCAAAGGAGAGGTTTCGGTCCAGTCGCCATTTAAAACCACCGGAATCCCGCTTTTTTGAACCATATTCAGGCTTTTATTTCCGCCGTCTATAGAAAAGCCAATGACCACATCGGGTTGCAGATCAAGAAGGACCTCTGTATTAAGGATTTCATTTTGCCCCAGTTCCCTGATCTTTCCTTCAGCAATATTTTGTCGGGTCCTTTGAGATGAGATATAGTCAAGACCGGGAAAACCGGTTAAGGTTTCTTCTTCTTCCAGGATCTCCAGGGAAGCCACATGGGTGGTGGATGTTACCACCATATTTTTTACCGGGATGGTAATTTTTTGATCATATTTAAGGGAGGAGGGGATCTCTGCCCCTTTTTCTGCAAGTACATACGTGAAGGACCTTCCGGCATCGGGCCAGGGATCTTTGACCACAACCAGCTTAAAATCCCCAAAATCTGTAAGGGAAAAACCGCTGGCATAGTCTACAGGTATTTCTATTCCTTCTGCCGTAAATGTGATCTCTGCCTCTTTATTATCGGATTTGCAGGCCGAAAGAAGCAGGAGGATAAGAAGAAATTTTATGTTTTGCAGTAGATCCATTTCAAGGCCAAAAGTAAGATTATTTAAAATTTCGGGAGCTACATAAACATATTTGTTTACTTTTGGCCTGAAATTTTGGTTCGACAAATACCTGATTTTTCAGGTTTCAAAGTCGATTAAAAGGGAATCAGGTAATGATATTTTCAGAGTCCTGAGCTGTTCCCGCAACTGTAAGCTTAATCCGCCGCCGGCGGATGCCTGTAGTCATTCTTCATGCCACTGTTCCAACCGGGATGGGAAGGTAAACTACAGGACGCAAGCCAGGAGACCTGCCAAAAGGAAATAATTAAAGCCTTTGGACTTTCGGGATAAAAGTCGCTGGATCATGAGAAACAGGCAATTTTACATCTTCCTATTACTATTGTTTCAGGTTTTACCGGGACAGGCTCAACTGGATTCCATTACAGTACTGGATGAGGTCGTGGTGGATTCAAAATTGCAGAATTTTTCTACGGGGCAGACACTTATAAATTTACCCGATTCCCTCACGAGAGGTACAACACCTTTGCTTACTTCAGTCCTAAATTTCTATACTCCGGTATTTTTCAAGGAAAATGGTTTAGGAATGGTTTCTTCAGCCTCTTTTCGGGGAACCACAGCCTCTCAAACAGCTGTTCTGTGGAATGGAATAAACATCAACTCTCAGTTGAATGGGCAGACAGATTTTAATACTATAAATATCGTTGGATATGATAATATCATGGTTAGAGGCGGGGGAGGAAGTGTGGTGTACGGCACTGGTGCAATTGGCGGTACAATACATTTAAATACAGATCTTTCTTTTAGAGAAAAAGTGGAGAATGAGTTGTTTTTTGAATACGGCAGTTTTAATACACTGGATGCACAGTATCGGTTAAAAGCAGCCAGGGGAGATTGGAGTGCTTCAATCGCGGCAGCACGGCAGCATTCAGATAATGACTATGCTTATCCTGATGAAAAGGGGGAGAATATGAATGGACAGTTCTATAATAACACGCTCAATTTGGGAGTGGCTTATCGTTTGAACAATGATAACATCTTCCGGTTGTACACCGAAAATTTCTACGGGAACCGCCATTTTTCCCTGATAAGACCTTCTGAGACAAAGACGAAATACCGTAATGAGAACAACAGGTATTTACTGGAATGGGAGAACAAAGCAGCAGTTTTTACATCCCTCTTGAAAATAGCATTTTTGGAAGAATATTATCGTTACTATGGAAATATAGCTTCTGAAAATTTCTCATATGGGGAAGCCGAAAACTACATCATAGGATATGATCTAAAGTATAATTTTTCTGATGACATATTATTCAATATCGACCTTACAAACACTTATACCGAGGGGGAGGGAAGTAATCTGGGCAGGAATAGCAGAAATATATTTTCGGCAGTAACTTTTATTAAACATCGGCTGACTGAAAAATTCACTTATGAAGGAGGGCTGCGTAAAGAGGTTACCGAAAATTATGAAAGTCCCTTGTTGTTTTCCTTAAGCGGTAGTTACAGGTTTTCAGATTTTTACAGCCTGCAGGTAAACGCTTCCCGTAACTTTAGGATACCTACTTATAATGATCTTTACTGGACCTCTGCCGGTAATACCGATCTAAATCCTGAAACTTCGCTACAGGGAGAAGTTGGAAATAGGTTTTTCTGGCAGAATTTTGAATTGAACCTTACCCTTTATTACATTGATATTGATGAAATGATTAGATGGGTTCCCGGAAATGACGGGTTATGGCGGCCGCGGAATGAAGATGAGGTACGCACTTATGGAACCGAAACTTTTTTAAACTGGAACAAAAGATTGGGAGATCTACACATAGATCTTAACGGTAGTTATGCTTATACAGTTTCAGAGAACCTAAAAACCTTAAAGCAGTTGATATATGTTCCTTATCACAAAGGAACAATGGCCGCAGTAGTTGACTATAATAACTGGGAATTCCATTTTCAGTATTTATACAATGGAGAAGTCTTTACCCGGTCTGATAATAATTCGCGGTACAATTTGAGCAGTTATTCGGTTTTCAATTCAGGGATATCCTATGCTTTTGGGAAGAAAAGAAATTCCCGGCTGGGAGTGAGGGGTTTGAATGTCTTTAATAAAGCCTATGAAAGTGTTGAAAACCGGTGGATGCCGGGGAGAAATTTTAAAATAAACCTAACCTTAAATTTTTAAATGATGAGAATTACGAAATTACTTTTTTTTGGAATGTTTGCCGCCTTCCTTTTCAATTCCTGTAGTAAGGATGACGATTCGGTTCTGGAACAACCTTCTCCTGCCGGAGAATATGCTGATGGAATTTTTGTGCTCAATGAAGGTTCACAGTCAGCGGGTACCGTAACCTTTATTAGTAGTGACCTGCAAAACTTGGAACAGGAGATCTATGCTGAAGTAAATGAGGGTGATGACCTTGGGCTTTATGCGCAATCTATGTTCTTTACAGAAGAACTGGCCTTTATAATCTCTGGCGGTTCTAATCTTATTACGGTAGTAGATCGTTATACGTTTGAATTGATCGGAAAAATTGACAGCGGTTTGGCTGGACCCCGCTATGGTGTGGCGGTAGATGGCAAAGCTTATGTTACCAATCAGGCCGCCTGGGATACAAATGAAGATGATTATATCGCGGTAATAGATATAGAATCCCTTACAGTTGAAGAAACTGTGCTTGTGAATTCTGTCGCTGAGGAGATTATTGAAGGAAACGGATTCCTGTATATTCAAAATGCCGCGTATGGAGCAGGTAATCAAATTAGCATCTTCAACCCTTCCAATAATACCATAGAGGGAACAATTACGACAGGGGATGGATTAAATTCAATAGATATTGAGAATAACAAGCTGTATGCTCTGTCTTCAGGGAAATTCGAAAGCTTTGATCTGTCTACTCATCATATTATTTCTGAAATCACTTCTGAAAATCTAAAAGGGGCTCAAAACATTGACGTTGAGAATGGAAGGGTATATTATACTATAAGCAATGGGGTATATTCCTTTGAGTCGACTGCTACAGAGCCTGCTTCCAGTCCATTAATTGAATACAGCAGTAATTCTGACTGGGGAGTGATGTATGGGTTTGAAGTAAAAGAGGAACGTATTTTTATTGCTGATGGTGGAGATTTCGCTTCCAACAGTTTTGTAGAGATTTATAGTACCGGTGGAGACTTATTGGAGAGGATTGAAGTTGGCGTAGGACCCAATAGCTTCTACTTTAATGGCTACTAGTTAAGTATTGACAATGAGCCCGATATTTTATCGGGCTCATTTCTTTTAGAGCCAAAGTCTTTCGTAATGATATATTGAATCCATCGATATCTTCTTTTAGCTCCTTTTTTAGGTAGTATAGCTCAGATTTCAGAGTTCCAAAGAAGTTTTCTGCGACTGCATTGTCCAGGCAATTTCCTTTTCTGGACATGCTTGGGGTTATATTTTTTTCCTTTAAGGTATTTTGATACCGCTTCATTTGATACT
>JBEPWW010000095.1:0-8563 GCA_041642215.1 Salinimicrobium sp.
AAATGGGAGAACTCGCGCTTAAAGCAGGAATTAGAGGCAACAGTATTCTTATAGCGGCATGAAGTTTTTCAAATTCCAGATCCCCCTGGAACGGCAGGTTGATATGCATGCTCTGCAAATTGCTCCACCCGTGACCGCGACAGTCGAAAATGCGGTTATAGAGAGCATATATCTTACTGTTATTATGCTGCCATAACTGCATTTCGGTTTCAGGACGCATCAATGGATGTGACGCTGTAGGCAGCAATTGGGTATCAAAATCTGCCAAAAGGGAGTTTATCTCCCGTATATTTTCGCTAAAGAGGTCTCCCAGGATATCAAGATCTGAGGTGGGGCCATTTGTTTTTATTTCCACCACATGTGCCACCAGCTCATTACTCCATTCTATCTGTCCGTTATCCACATCACAGGTGAGGGTTCCATTTTTCTTGGTCAGTAATTTGTCTACTATAGGGTTCACTTTAAGATCGTTGGTATGCACCAGCATATACTCCAGTTCGATTCCCAATACTTCAAAAAGATGATAACTCATTCCTGTTTCTTTTCAAGGCGGTTCTTAAGTGCAGTGAGAATTTCGTTATATACCCCTTCCCCGTAGAACAGGTCTTCCACTCCAAAATCTATATTAGGATTATCATTGATCTCTATGACCATTGGCTTTCCATTCACTTCTTTAACATCAATCCCATAAAGACCATTTCCCATGATCTTAGCCGATCTCATCGCCACATCCAGAATTTTTTCAGGGACGTCTTCTATAGCCACTGAGTCGGCATTCCCATCGCGGTCATTCTTTTTCCGGGCATCCCAGTTATAGATCTGCCAGTGATCCTTCGCCATATAATATTTTGATGCGAACAACGGCTTTTCATCCAGGATACCGATCCTCCAGTCAAAATCTGAAGGAGAAAATTCCTGAGCGATCACCAGTTCAGATTTTTTGAGCATAGAAGTAACCAAATCTTCATATTCTTCTTCAGTTTCAGCTTTTTTGACTCCAAAGGAAAAAGTAGAATCAGGCGATTTTAGCACCAGGGGAAGACCTGTTTTTTGTATCACCTGGTTTTTATTGCCCCTGTGGACAATAATGGTCTTTGGGGTCGGGATCCCGGCATTTTCCAGGGCTTCCGCCATAAAAACCTTGTTGCAGCATTTAAGTATAGCATCGGGATAATCGATAATGGCGATTCCTTCCTGCTGTGCCTTTCTTGCAAATGCATAGGCTTCATTGTTCACTTCGGTGCTCTGTCTTATGAAAAGGGCATCAAAAGCAGAAAGACGAAAAAGGTCCTTCGGCCCGACAAATTCCACGTAGAAATTCATCTTTTCTGCAAGTTCAGCAAACTTCTTAAGAGCTTTAGGATTACTGGGGGGCGCCGGGTCATTTGGCTGTACCAGAATAGCAAGATCAAATTCATAATTGGTACTTCGGGGAGTGTCATATCTCTTTTTTGCAAAATACTCAAGAGCAAAAAGACGCATACTCTCCTTATGTTCCTCGGGGATCTCGGCTTCAGAAAGAGCTTTAATGGACCTTAGATGCCATTTGTCTGTGAAGTGAAATTTCACCCTCAGAAAAGGGATCTGAAAATGACGAAAGAACATAGCACTCAGATCTCTGTATTTCTGAGCTACATTTTGTCCAAAATATATACTCAATGTAAATTCTGGAGATTTAATTGCCCTAAGGCTCTTTTGAATGAGATCTTCAAATTCTCCGGAAACGATCTTTACAAGTTTAGGCTCTCGCAAATCCACCAGGTTCTTCACCGTGGGAGTAGCCAGGTGCCCCCTGGCTTCAGCAAGCAAGGAAACATAGTAGCCTTTAGACTGGTATGAATAGTCTTTGGAAAGATTAAAGATTCGGGATCTCTTCAACTGAGAAAACCGTGGGTTTGTGAGATAGTCGCGTGCAGATATGATCTCCATATTCTCAAGCGGAATCTTCCACAGTTCAGGTTTATTTACAACCAGGTATTTATTCATTAATTTAAAAAAATTTGATCAAATTTAGATTAAAAAAACCATATTTTGTTTAAATATTTTCAATCCTCCTTCAATCTTATTTCAATTTTATAGTTTCTGATTATCACCACGTTAAGCTTATTATAAATATTTTCATAGCTCTATATTCTTCTTTACATTAAAGTATATCTAAGTGGAGACCTTTGAAAAAGATAATGTCGTATAGAAAAAGGTTTCCGGAGTTATTACTAACCTTTAAAAACACAAATTATGTCAACCAATTTAAGCTTTGAAAAATTTGCGCAGGAAGCACATGAATATGTAAATCAATTAGCGTCAGATCTGGGGCACCCGGAAGAAAAAGAACGGGTTCTAATGATCTGGCGGGCGGTTATGCACACCATCAGAGACCGGATTCACCTTGGAGAATCTTTCCAGTTGATGGATCCCCTTCCTATGATCCTGAAAGGATATTATGTGCAGAACTGGAAATTTTCTGAAAAGCCTCCTAAAAAGTATCAAACAATTGAAGAAATGAAGGAGGAAGTAAAAAATCTCCAGGATATGTATGGCGAGGAAGAATTTCCCTGGAGCAAATCCACAGAAGACATCATAGCCATCACCATTCATTCTTTACACCGGTACCTAAGTGACAACCAGCTTCAGCATCTTAAGGATCAGATGCCCAAGGAAGTCAAAGAACTCGTTTCGTAACCATTGAAAATAAAAGGAATAAAGAAACCTTCCGGAAAATAAATTCCAGAAGGTTTCTTTTTAACGGAATAATTCTTGCTCCTAAAACAGCCCCGAAATATTTCCTTCAAGGTCGATATCAATATTTTCAGAAGCGGGATGTGCCGGCAAACCGGGCATACGCATCATTTCCCCGGTAATGGGAACCAGGAAACCGGCACCCGCGGCAATTTCTATCTCCCTCACGGTGATAGTAAAACCTTCGGGCCTTCCCAGTAATAGTGGATTATCTGAGAGGGATTTTTGGGTTTTGGCCATACAAACCGGGAGGCCGTCCAGGCCAAGATCGCTGATGGTCTTTAGATCTTTTCGAGCCTTTGGTGCAAATTCCACATTTTTAGCTCCATAGATCTTTTGTGCTACCGTTTCGATCTTGGAGATCACCTCCATATCCCAGTCATAAAGAGGAGTGAACGCAGAGCTGCCTTCCTCCACAACCTCAATCACTTTTTTGGCCAGTTCGAGGGCGCCTTCCCCTCCTTTAGCCCAACCTTCAGATAAAGCGACCTTAACACCCAGCTTTTCTGCCAATTCCCTGATAAGCGCAATTTCTTCATCACTATCAGAAAGGAACCTGTTGATGGCTATCACCGGGGTCACCCCAAACAATTTTGCATTCTCAAGGTGTTTTTCCAGATTGGGCAGGCCTTTCCTGAGACTTTCTGTATCCGGGATGGTCAAAGCACTCAATTTTGCCCCACCATGATATTTCAAAGCCCGAATGGTAGTGGTAAGAACTACTGCCTTTGGGGAAAGGCCGGCACTCTGGCATTTTATATCAAAGAATTTTTCAGCTCCCAGATCAAACCCGAAACCTGCTTCGGTCACCGTATAGTCGGAGAGGCTCATTCCCATACGGGTAGCAATGACTGAATTGGTTCCCTGCGCAATATTTGCAAAAGGCCCCAGGTGAATAATCGCCGGGTTTCCTTCTACCGTCTGCACCAGGTTGGGTTTTATAGCCTCCTTGAGAAGCGCTGTCATGGCGCCCTGGGCATTTAGATCACGGGCGAAAATAGGTTTCTTATCTAACGTATAGCCTATAAAAATGTTCCCCAGGCGTTCTTTTAGATCCTCAAGGTCCTCAGCAAGACACATAATGGCCATGATCTCTGAAGCGGCAGTAATATCGAATCCACTTTCACGGGGTATGCCCGAAGTAGTCCCGCCAAGACCTACAACAATATTTCGTAGGGCCCGGTCATTCATATCCATAACCCGCTTGAGAGAAATGGTCCTGGCATCCAGCCCGAGATTATTGGTTTTGCTCTGCAGATTGTTATCAATGAGGGCAGCAAGCAAGTTGTGCGCTTTTTCTATAGCCGAAAAATCTCCCGTAAAATGCAGGTTGATGTCCTCCATTGGCAACACCTGAGAGTACCCCCCGCCGGTAGCGCCTCCTTTTATTCCAAATACAGGTCCCAAAGAAGGTTCCCTTAGTACTACCATAGTCTTTTTCCCTAACCGGTTCAAAGCTTCAGATAGGCCAATAGAAACCGTTGTCTTTCCTTCCCCGGCAGGGGTTGGGGATATAGCCGAAACCAGGATGAGGTTATTTTTTGTGGCTTTTTCCCTATTGATCATAGAAAGCGGCAGCTTGGCTTTATACCGCCCATACATTTCAATATCATCTGCCTCGAGGCCGAGTTTCCCGGCAATTTTGGCAATAGGATGTAATTCTACTTTTTTAGCTATTTCCAGATCGGTTAATGGTTGGGTATTTTTCATAGTATTGTTATTGTTTCTACAGGAGGCTGTCCTGAATTCTAAAGCCTGACCAAAATAAGTTAAAAACAAAGGGATATTTTATGACGGTAGTCAGGAATGATTTAGAAAGTGCAGGAAAAACTATCCGGCTGATAAAAAAGACTTAAAAATTATCTTTTCTCAATGGACAAAGAAAAAACGGAGAGTCATAAAAGAGTTCTGTAAATCAGGCGAAAAATATTCGGGGGTTTATTTTACTCTCCAGACCTGCTTTTTCTGCAGGTACTTATTCCGTAGGGAATATATAAAGGACAAAAATTCCCCAAACTGGTAAGGAGAAAGATCCCGGCCGGGATCATCATGACCGCGGTAAGGTTTTCAGGCATCTCTTTAGAAAAATATAGCGTGAAGATAATAAGGGCAATTATAAGCCTTATCGATTTATCGAGGATACCGACGTTTTTTTCCATAAGTCTGAAGATTTTATTTCTTCAAACATATCTCATCTGCGGGATATGAAAACTGACCTGAATCATAAAAAGATTAAAATATCTTTTTTTACAGATCTATTTCCCGGTAAACCTCCCAATTCTTCCCGTTGTGTTTTAAAAGTGTAAAGTTGCGGGCTGTAAAAGAATCTGAAAATGTTCTTATTTTAAAGTCTGCCCAGGCCTTTCGGAAATTCTGTTTATCCAGGTCTCTAGTTGCCATTGTAATATGGGGATGAAATTTCCCCATTTTCTCCCTTTCCCCCAGGCCGATCTTCTCGTCTATCTTTTTCTCCAGGCGCCGGTGCAGTTCTTTTAGTGGGTTGTGATCTTTTATTTCTATAAAAATTACCCTGGGCGGAAAGGATCCAAATCCCGAGAGCTCAACCGGAAAGGGATGATACTCCTCCCCCACTTCTTCCAAAAGGGCAAAAAGATCAGGCTCTTTTTTTTCGCTCATTCTAAAGGGGGCCTGCAGAGTAACATGTGCAGGTAATTTCAAAGCATGCCGGGAATGATATTTCTCCCTGATCTCCTCTTTATATGCGCGTATTTTTTCCTTCAATCCTAATGGCGGCACTATGGCAATAAAATAAAGATCCATATGTGTTATGTTGTATTTCCAATTTAGACAAAAAGCAGGAAAAAAACGAATAGAATTCCTGGTCTCATATACACGGGAATTTGCACTTTAATGATCAACTCAAATAGAGTTCCTTTAAATATTTCAGCCTTCTGCCGGGCAATACCAGCATAAGGGCTTCCTTTTTGGAAATGAGCTTTTTTTGCCGGAGCCTGGTACCATCAGTCCAGGTACGGTAAACGAGAAAATAGAAAAGGAAGAGTAACAGGAAAATCGTGGGAGAAACAAGATCCAAGTGCTTTAGCCTTATGAGACCGCCAAAGGGAACCAGGATAGCCAAATAATATACCAGAATATTTCTCATGAGCAGGTATTGGCAGATGCGGGGTAAGGGAAACGATGCCGAACGCTCATCACCGGTTACTTTTTTTCACGTTCGGGTTCAAAGTAAAGATCCAGTATATAGTCAGATCTGCTTCCGGGGATAGCCAGCTTCCAAATATCTTTCCTACATATGAGGTTCTTGGCACAAAGTCTTAATCCATCGATATAGGTCCTGTAGATAATAATATAAAAGAGGAAAAGCAGAACCAGGTTACGGGCGTTAATATAGCCGAGGTGTGTGAAGGCAAACAGCGCGACAAGGGGGGCTATGATCGCGAAATAATAGATCACAATATTTTTCATAAACTTAGAATTAGTGGCCTGCTCACAGTTATCGAATACAACATATTTGCAGTTCTATTTTGGCCGACCTTTAGCTTCTGATATTCTAAATTACCAAAATTTGTGTTAAAGGCAAATTTTTTTTTAAATTTTCTAGCGCTTTTGTGGTAGAACAGGATACTTTCTGGATTAACGCACCAAATAACTAACCTGCTAACAGTAAATCGAATAGCCTGTAAAAACGTCTTTTACCGGGTAAGGTGACGGAAATTTATCCCAAAAAGGTATCTTTAGCTTCTTAATAAATTCATTATATGTTACGATTAATTTCCCCCACTCTATTAGCGATCTTCTTTTTGATCTGCTCAGTAGATGCCAATTCACAAAACAGTAAGAACTTTGAATACCTGGATGTTTTCGGCCTGGAGTATGCCGGAGATCCTCAGATCTCTCCAGATGGAAAGACGGTGGTATACCGCCGAACGGGGTTTGATATATTAAAGGACCGCTCCCGGGGTTCTTTATGGATCACAGGAACTGACGGCCGCAGCCATTACAAATTAACTTCCCGGGAAACCAATGAGAGTTCCCCTGCCTGGTCTCCCTCAGGGGATCGCCTGGCCTTTGTTAGCAGTTCCGGGGAAGGCAGTGAGATCTACCTCTACTGGATGAATACCGGTGCTATTGCCAAACTGACACAATTGGAAAACAGCCCGTCTTCACTTAGCTGGTCTCCTGACGGTAGATCCATAGCTTTTAGCATGAAAGTAAATGCCGAGGCCCCTGTCATTGCCAGGATGCCTTCCAAACCTAAAGATGCGCAATGGGCAAAAGCTCCTCGTATTACAGATAGGTTGAAGCACGAAGCAGACGGCTCAGGTTATATTGATCCCGGTTTTACCCATATATTCATGATCCCTGCCGAAGGGGGGACCCCCAGGCAACTAACAGAGGGAGACTTCAACCATAGCGGGAGCCTTTCCTGGTCTCCCGACGGGCAGGAGATCTATTTTTCTGCGAACCGAAACGAGAACTGGGAGTATGATTTCAGGAACAGCGAAATATATGCTGTTAGTTTGGCTTCCGGAGAGATCAGGCAACTGACCGATCGCAGCGGTCCAGACAGGTCTCCAATGATTTCCCCCAGCGGGCAGCACATAGCTTACCTGGGCTATGAGGACAAAGTGCAGACCTATCAGGTACAGCAGTTACAACTAATGGCCCCAGATGGTAGCAATAAAAGAGCCATTTCCCAGGATCTGGACAGAAGCATTAATGACATCATCTGGGCAAAAGACGGGAAAGGCCTATACTTCATGTACCACGATCTGGGCAAGACCAAGATCGCTCATATTGACCTCAACGGAAAGGTAACTGACCTGGCCGATAATGTTGGAGGGACCAGCCTGGGTCGGCCTTATGCCGGTGGTAGCTTTAGCGTTTCAGACAAAGGCCAGATTGCCTATACACTTTCCAGAACAGACCGACCTGCAGACGTAGCAGTTATTATAAACCGAAGAAAGGATCCAAATATCCTTACCGCTTTGAACGAAGACCTGCTCGCTCATCGCAATCTGGGAAAGGTGGAGGAGATCTGGTACAAATCTTCTGTAGACGGAAGAGACATACAGGGATGGATCATGTACCCGCCAGATTACGATCAATCCAAAAAATATCCCCTCATGGTAGAAAACCATGGCGGCCCCATTCTTAATTATGGCCCTCATTTTTCTGCGGAGATCCAATTGTTTGCTGCTGAGGGTTACCTGGTATTTTATCCAAATCCACGCGGTAGCACCAGTTATGGGGAGGAGTTTGTAAACCTGCTGTACAACAATTATCCTGGAGAGGATTATAATGACGTAATGGATGGGGTGGACGCGATCATAGAACGTGGAGAAGCAGATCCAGATAGGCTTTACGTAACCGGCGGTAGCGCCGGAGGGATCATGACCGCCTGGATGATAGGAAAAAATAACCGCTTCAAAGCGGCAGCGGTAATCAAACCAGTAGTGAACTGGATCAGTAAAACCCTTGTGGCCGACAACTATTATGGCTATGCCCATACCCGTATGGAAGGGCAACCCTGGGAAAATTTTGAAGGATACTGGAAATTTTCCCCGCTGTCACTGGTAGGTAATATTGAAACTCCCACCATGGTCATGGTGGGTATGGATGATTTGCGCACCCCACCCAGTGAGGCGAAGCAACTCTACCATGCCTTGAAGCTACGAGAGATTGAGACGGTATTGGTAGAAATCCCGGAAGCTTCCCACGGGATAGCATCCAGGCCAAGCAATTTGATCACAAAGGTTGCCCATATTCTGGCCTGGTTTGAAAAATACCAGTAGAAAAAAATAACCGAGGATCGTATAAACCCCTGCTCTTTATCAAGGCAGGG
>JBEPWW010000096.1:0-8496 GCA_041642215.1 Salinimicrobium sp.
CATCATACAGCTTTAGGTTTTCGGCTGTGATCTCGGCAGGGGTAATCATATTAACTGTATAGCCTATTTGCTCCAGGGCCTCCGGTACCACATCACCTGCCCCCTGTATGTATCCAACCAGTTTTCCTTTCTTTTCAATATCCAGTTTTACGACCTTTGTCTGGGCTGGAAGAACAATGGTTTGAAGCGGGATATGTTCATAATCCAGCTGTACGACCTTTTGGGTGTAGCGGGTTCCATTCAGGCTGGCAACCGGAATAAGCAAAGTTTCTTCCTGGAACTCTGGTGGGGTTACCATGAAAGAAAATGTCGCTTCTTCTCCTTTTTCAGCCAGGTCAAAGACATACGTCCCTGGCGATACTTTCCATGAGGAGGGAAGATCCAGATGTAGGCTGCCCTTCAAATTTTTCCCGGCTGCTTTTACGGTAACAGGAAATTCCTTCGGGCGATTATCAGCAAATATCTCTACCCCGTTGGCGGTGGAAACAGAAATTGCGGGTACGATCTCAAAAGGTCGGTATTGTTCCCCATTAACGGCATCATTCCGCTTATAGACCACCTCCCGGGAAAAGGTGATAGACGTATTTTCGATATTCAGGGTAAATTCAATTTGAAATTCCCGGGGAGTCTCCGGCAGCCCTATCAACTGCGGGTCTTCCACCTCATACATGCCCAGGCTTCCTTCTTTCCGTAACCAGTAGGGGCTGGTATATGTAGTCTCCCGGGGGATAGAAATATTGATCTGTTCCTTCCATCCCTCATTATCCTGCAGGAGGGCCCGGGGCTGAAGTTCGTTTTCTATAGGAAGTATCTTTACCCGTGTGAGTTGGGATTGTACAGGGCTGCGGTTGATGACCTCCAGATTTACTGCTACGGTTTCTCCTGGTGTGGAAATGGGCGTATTGGCGACTGCTTCCATGTATAGCCCTGCGCAGGCAGCTATCACCCTTTTAATTTCTTCTGTTTTAAGTGCTCTCCAGTGCTTATCTTCCAGTACGCTAATGAGCTTATATGCCTTAACCAGGTCGGGGATGCTGGCTGCAGGATTTTGAAAATCATAATTGCTTTCCACTCTTTCCAGGATCTCCCCAATTATTTCTCCGCCTTTGACCCTGCTCCAGGTGGTATTGATCCCGGCGAACAGATCAGCACTGCCTGTGGGATGTGTTCCTCCTATGAGTTTAATATATTCCATTTGCGTTCCGCGTGAGCCTGTACTTCCAAATCCCTGCGACTGGTGCTGACTACGGCTTAAGGAAGCGATCTCTGTATTGGAAAGGCCCAGCAGGGGGAAGTAAGCTCCGGTGTCAAATTCGAGGAAATCAGATTTATCGGCTTTTTCAAAGGCTTCCTGGGAATCATAGAACCAGGGGGAGGTGTTGAAGAACAATTTTTTTGGCTCCCATGCGCCAAATTGTGCGGATAGTGCGGGAAATGCTGAATCTTTTCCGGAGATCTCAAAAGCTTCGCGGCTCAATAGGGCAGAAGAGGTATGGTGGCCGTGAGTTTCCCCGGCTCTTTCTTCACTGAACCTGTTGATGATCACGTCTGGCTTAAATTTCCTGATGGTACGAACCACATCTTTCAGGATCTCCTCCTTGTTCCAGACGCTCAGGGTTTCATCGGGGTGTTTTGAGTAGCCAAAATCATTGGCCCGCGTAAAATACTGCTCGCCCCCATCAATCCTTCGTGCGGCCAGTAATTCCTGGGTGCGAATCACCCCAAGCAGTTCCCTTAGCTGGGAACCAATGAGGTTTTGCCCTCCATCTCCCCGCGTAAGGGATAAATAACCGGTACGGGCATGGAGTTCATTGCTGAGATAGGAGATAAGCCGGGTGTTCTCGTCATCTGGGTGTGCGGCAATATATAGGGCAGAACCTAAAAAATTCAATTTCTGGATCTCCTTGTAGATCTCTGCGGAATTTAATTTTTCCGGCTGTTGCCCGTAAGAGAACGAAAAGCAAATAAACAGGATAAACAATAAGGCCTTTCGCATGTAAATTCAATTGTATATTCTCAAAGATAAAAAGTTTCCCTTCCGGAGAGCCAAAATTTCAGTTTTTTCTTACAGGGCATCTTTCCCTTCATCTGCATGATACTCCTTTTCGATAAGGGACACCGCCTTTTGGAGGATCAGGTTGTTAGGATAAGTGATCAGTTCGCCTTCCATGGTCCTCAGATGAAGGTGAAACGCCCTGATGTCTTCTATCACCGCCTCAATGGGCAGGTCTTTGTCGTGGATCCTGATCTTGCTCCCTATCCTGTAAGGAAAAGAGGAAAACAGGATGATACCGGCGGTAATGTTGCTCAGGATTGACCAAATGGCGAACATGGCTACTCCTATAACAGCAAAAACCGAAGAGAAGATAAGGGTGACATCCCGTGCCCCAAAGCCCCAGGTGAGAGCCAGCAGGAAAATGGCGATAATGATCACCAGGATATTGATATACTTGAACATCAATTTGATCCTGGTCACATGGATCTCACTTTTTCTTCCAATGCGGTGAGCGGTTCTTTTCAACAGGTTCTGGAGGATCAAAAGAACCAGGATTATGACGAAGGTGTAAATGATCTGGTACTGGTACTGGAAAAAATAATCGGTCATATATGCTTTTTTAAAAAAGGTAATTTAAGTTGAGGCTTTCTAGCGGGCCATCTTTAGCAACGTTTTATACACCAGGTGTGTGGGCAACCCCACCACATTGAAATAACTGCCTTCAATATGCTCCACACCAATGAGGCCTATCCATTCCTGAATGCCATAACCACCGGCTTTGTCAAAAGGCCGGAATTCATCTATATAGTGTTCTATTTCATCTTCTGCTAACCGGCTGAAGCTGACTCTGGTCACTGAGTTCACTGTTTCAACAGTATCGGGTGTTGTGAAACAAACAGAGCTAATTACCTCATGGGTCTTGCCGCAAAGAGACTTGATCATCTTTAGGGCCTCTGCGCGGTCCTGAGGTTTTCCCATGGCTTTGCCTTCATGCCACACGATGGTGTCGCTGGTGATAAGGATATCTCCCGTGCTGAGCTCGCCCTCGAATTCGGCGGCCTTAAGTTCTGCCAGGAAATCGGTGATCGCAGTTCCTTTTAAATGCTCCGGAAAAATTTCTGCGACTGGTTTCAGGCGAACCTCGAAATCGATCTCCAGATCCCGGAAGAACTGGTGCCTCCTTGGGGAAGCAGATGCGAGTATGATATTATAATCCTTTAGTTTTTCTTTCAACATATCTATAACAGAATAAAAGGGTATAAACCTATTGATAATAACCCTGCAGCCAATATTCCCTTGAGTATAAGGCTCAGGTGGTGGTATTCCTTTTTGGTTCCGGCCCCCGGGATCTTTGCCATAAAAAAGAGAAGGGGCGCCAGGATCAATAATAGGGCATAATACATGGCCGTGCGATTTTCAGGCAGGTAGGTGTAAATATAGTAAAGTACACCTGCCAGGGGAAGAAAGCTGATCAAAAAAATGAGGGAATTAGTTCGTTTTCGGCCAAGAATGACCGGTAAAGTGACGTAGCCTGTATTATGGTCACCCTTTACATCTTCCTGGTCTTTTACCATTTCCCTGAGGAAGTTTATCAGGAAAGCAAAAATACCGTAATCTACCAGGATTAAAAAGATCACTTTTTGAGTAGTGCGGTTTTCGGGGGTAATGGCGGGTATAAGATCAAATATTCCTACCATAACAATGATCATAGCCACCATTATACTTACCACCAGATTACCTACGAGAACTGTGCCTTTCAGCTGGGTGGCATACAGATATAAAAAGGCAGAAGGGAGTATAAATAAGGCTGCAAAGGAAGGGCGCCCAACAAGGTTCGAAAGATAAAATCCAATCCCAACTCCCAGTATATTAAGGGCGAAAAACCACTTGTAGGCAGTATTTTCTGATATTTTCCTGTTAATCACTACTTTTTCCGGCTTATTTATAAGGTCTGATCCCACATCATGGATATCGTTGATAATGTTCCCTGCGGCGGCAAGACAGGCCATGGAGAAGGTCAGTAGTATAAATTCCAGATTCCCAAGGCTTACCGCCAGACCGAAAGGTTCAAACAGGAAATATTTGACCAGGAACTGGGTGAGGATGATCATCAGGATATTGGGCCACCTGATGAGTCTTAGAAAAGGGAGCACCGGCATATTAATTGGAAACAAATTTTAAGCCTATAAGAGAAGCGATCAAGGTAAACAGAAAAAACAGTCTCCAGAAATGAACCGGCTCCCTGAAAACAAAAATACCCACCAGGACCGTCCCGAAAGCCCCGATACCGGTCCATACCGCGTAGGCGGTGCCAATGGGAAGGCTTTGGGTGGCCTTGTATAGGAGGATCATGCTAAGCGCCAGGCAGATGAAAAATCCTGTCATCCACCATAAAGAGGTATTGCCCGAAGTTTCCCTCGCTTTTCCAAGGCAGGTAGCAAATCCTACTTCAAACAACCCGGCGATGATGAGTACCGTCCAGTTCATATTTATTCTGCCATCCATTTTCCCTGCACTTTCATGACCTGTTCAATAACGTCACGTACACAGCCTTTTCCGCCTTTTTTATGGGAGACATATCTCGAAATCTCCTTGATCTCGGCTACTGCATCCTGCGGGCAACATGGCAGGCCAACTTTTTGCATGGCATACAGATCGGGTACGTCATCCCCCATGTAAAGTACTTCTTCTGGTTTGATATCATAGATGTCAAAGAATTCTTCCATTTGTTCAACCTTATCGGGACAGCCCAGGTAAATGTCTGTAATTCCCAGGTTTTTAAGCCGGTGACGCACCCCTTCGTTTTTTCCGCCGGAAATCACACAGATCGTAAAACCATTGTTCATGGCGTGTTTCATGGCATAACCATCTTTAATGTTCATGGTGCGCAGCAGCTCTCCGTTGGTGCCGATCTGTATGGAGCCATCGGTGAGGACCCCGTCGACATCAAAAATGAAGGTATTGATCTTAGTCAGGAATTCTTTATAATTTTTTTCCATGAAAAGTTTGGATTGCTTTTGTTAATAGGTGATAGATTTCTTTATTTTCGGGGTCCTGCAGGAGGTCCAGGTGGGCCTTGATAGTGCTTTTGTCATTGCGAATGGCAGGCCCCGTCTGCACGTCCCTGGGGGAATCGCTAATTATTTTGTGTGCTGTTTCCTGAATCAGGGGCTGTAAAATCTCAAAGGGCATGTCCCCTTCCTGGCAGATGGTTTCTCCTACCGCATACAGGTGATTGACAAAGTTGCACACAAAAACCGCTGCCAGATGCAGTCTTTTGCGTTGTGGAGAATTTATTTCATAAGCCTTTCCAGAGATCGGGCCGGCCATTGCCCTCAAAAGCTCCAGGTCTTCCCCTGTTCCTGCTTCAATACAAAACGGGATCTGGGAGTAGTCCAGGGTTTTTTGCTTTGAAAAGGTTTGGAGGGGATAAAACACCCCCCGCCTGTCACAGGAGTCAAGAACCTCGATAGATGATCCCCCGGAGGTATGCGCTACTATGCCCTTCCTGCCGGAAAGCTGTTGAGCGGTTTCGGCGATAACATCATCTTTTAAGGCTATTAAATAAATATCGGCTTCAAAAAGGTCGTCCAGGGAAGTGGTTACCGCTGTTTTATTGCTGAAAAAAGAAAGGCTGGTTTCTGAATGATTGTAGACCTGCCTGACCCTTACATTTTCAGTAGCAGCAAACGCCCTGAATAAATGAGTGGCTACATTGCCGGTGCCTAAAAGTACCACGTTGATCATGCGGCTAAATTACCAAAAAAAACAGCACCGGAAAATAAGCGCTGCCTTCAAAAATAGTAGTCCTAAAAAAAACTTAAATAGTTTAAAATCCTTACTTTTGCAGCGTTTTCAAAAGCAAGTAATGATGCAAAAATTAATAGCCTCTATTCTCTTTTCCACCCGCTTAATGGCAGTATTGTTCGTAGTGTTTGCCGTAGCGCTTGGATTGGGGACCTTTATAGAAAATTTCTACAGTACAGAAACCGCTAAGGTCTGGATCTACAATGCCCTTTGGTTTGAAGTGATCATGGCGTTCTTTGTCATAAATTTTATCGGGAATATCAAGCGGTACCGCCTTTATAAGAAAGAAAAATGGTCCACATTACTGCTGCATGTTTCTTTTATTTTGATCCTGGTGGGCGCTTTCGTTACCCGTTATATCAGTTACGAAGGAATGATGCCCATAAGGGAAGGGAAAACCGAAAATACGTTCCTTTCAGAAAAGACATTTTTAGCCACTTTCATAGACGGGGAGATTAATGGAGAGCCACGGCGACGGGTGGTACAGGAAGATGTGCTTTTGGCACCGGGAGCTAATAATGAGTTTGAATTCCATACCGATTATAACGGGCAGCCGGTTAAACTGGAGATCATCGATTTCATACACGGGGCAGAAGAGGGGCTTGTGGAAGACCCGGAAGGGGAGAATTACCTTAAGATCGTGGAAGCAGGAGGAGGAAACAGGCATGATCATTACCTTCGGGAAGGAGAAATTAGTAATATCCATAATATTCTGTTCTCTTTTAATAAACCTACAGAGGGTGCCATCAATATCCTGTACGAGGATGGAGATTATAGAATATATTCCCCGTATGAAGGTACTTTCATGAGAATGGCCGATCAGGCGCAGGGAAAAGTAAGTAAGGATACGGTACATACCTTAGAGCTCCGGGCTCTTTATGACATGGCAGGGATGCAGTTCGTGATGCCAGATCCTGTGGTCAAAGGCCGTTACGATGTGGTTCCTACAGATGTTAAAGAGCAGGGACAGCAGGATGCGGTCACCGTGAGGGTGAGTACTGCCGGAGAGTCCCAGACCCTTACCTTGTTAGGTGGGCAGGGGAGGATCAACGATCCTAAGCGTATAAACCTGGGAGGCCTGGAATTTTACCTTCGCTATGGTTCAATAGAATATGAACTTCCTTTTGCTATTAGGCTGGAGGATTTTATAGCCGATAAATATCCGGGAACAGAGAAAAGTTATTCTTCATTCAAGAGTAAAGTCACAGTGATCGATGAGGATGGTTCTTTTCCATATGAGATCTATATGAACCATGTGCTGGACAATAAAGGATATCGGTTTTTCCAGGCATCTTTTGATCCCGATGAAAAAGGGACAGTGCTGTCTGTAAATCATGATTTTTGGGGCACCTGGATCACCTATATCGGCTACACGTTGTTGTACATAGGATTGATCTTGATCCTGTTCGACCGGGGGTCCCGGTTTGGACAGCTCAAAAATATGCTGGAAAAAGTTAAAAAGAAAAAGAGAAAAATCGTCACTGCGGCAGGGGTTCTTTTACTGGGATTCACCGGGATGGCGCAGGAGTATGGGGAGCAGTCGCATGAAGGCCATGACCATGAGGAGGGTGCACATGTAGAGCAGGCCAGTGAGGCACAAAACCGGGAAGAGGCGCATCAGCATTCAAACTCTTCCATTACTATTCCCAAGGCGAGAATTGACTCGATTATAAAAGCCAATGCAGTGAAACCCGAGCATGCGGCTAAATTCGGTGAATTGGTCGTGCAGGATGCGGGAGGTAGGATGAAACCTGTGAATACGTATTCTTCAGAATTGCTTCGGAAGTTAAGCAAAGGAAGTACCTATGAAGGACTTACCGCAGACCAGGTGATCATTTCCATGACCGAAAATCCCACTATGTGGTACAATGTGCCGGTAATAAGTGTAAAAAGGGGGAATGACAGTATAAGGCATATTGCAGGAGTCCCCGAAGACCAGAAAGAACTGGCCCTTACCAGTTTCTTCGACCAGGAGGGGAATTATAAGCTTAGTCCTTACCTGGAAAGAGCCTATCAGGCAGCTGTACCCAACCAGTTCGAGAAAGATTTCATTGAGACAGATCGTAAGGTGAACCTGTTATATAATGCACTGCAGGGAAAGATCCTTCGAATCTTTCCAATTCCGGGGGATCCCAATAATAAATGGGTTTCTTATCCCGAAACCAGGGAGGCAGGGTTTAAAGGCATGGATTCGCTGTATACGCAGCAAATATTCCCCATGTACTTCAGCGCCCTTAGAAAGGCGAAAGAAACAGGAGATTATACTCAGGCCAATGAGTTGCTTGAAAGTATGAAAGGTTTTCAGAAGAAATTTGGAAGTGAAGTGATCCCTTCCGAAAAGAAGGTCAGGATGGAGATCCTGTATAATGAATATGATATCTTCAGGAATCTCTTCTGGATGTATATGCTGGCGGGAGTCCTGATGCTGATCTTTGTGATCATCCAGATCTTTCAGGAAAGCAAGATCATACGCACTCTGATACAGCTCAGTAAGATCGCGATCGTCATCTTTTTTATCCTGCATACCCTTGGGCTTATTGCCCGATGGTATATTTCTGGCCACGCTCCCTGGAGTGATGCTTATGAATCCATGATCTACGTAGCCTGGGCTACCATGCTGTTTGGGTTGCTCTTTGGCAGAAAAAGCGATCTTACCACAGCTTCCACTGCTTTTGTGACTTCCAAGATTTTGA
>JBEPWW010000097.1:0-8458 GCA_041642215.1 Salinimicrobium sp.
ATTTAGAAATTTTAGAATCAATCCCTTATAAAATAAAAAGCCCCTTCAAAAGAAGGGGCTTAAATAATAATATTAAAAGACACTCCTCTCCCGAAGCCTCGGGATCGGAATAATAATGGAATTTACCAGATCTTCACCCGGTTCTCCGGCTTCACGTACATTTTGTCCCCTTCTTCGATATTGAAGGCCTCATAGAAGGCATCAATGTTCTGAAGCGGCACATACGCCCTGTACATTCCCGGCGAGTGCGGGTCTGTCTTGATCTTGTTCTTAAGGGCTTCATCCCTCATCTTGGTGCGCCATACCGTGGCCCAGCTCATAAAGAAACGCTGCTCGGGAGTGAACCCGTCGATCTCGCCGGGTCTTCCGTTGTTCTCCAGGTGGATCTGCAATCCATCGTAGGCGGCATTCACCCCTCCAAGATCCCCGATGTTCTCACCCAGGGTGAACTTTCCGTTGATATAAACGCTGTCCAGCACTTCGATGGCGCTGTATTGTTCTGCCAGGGCGCCTCCAAGACCTTCAAACTGCTCCAGGTCTGATTCTGTCCACCAGTTGTTGAGGTTTCCTTCGGCATCAAAACGAGATCCGCTGTCATCGAATCCATGGGAGATCTCGTGGCCTATCACAGCCCCTATTCCTCCGTAATTCACGGCGGCATCTGCTTTGTAGTCATAGAAGGGTGGTTGTAAAATGGCCGCAGGGAATACGATCTCGTTGTAGCTTGGGTTATAGTAAGCATTCACGATCTGAGGCGCCATGAACCATTCGCTCTTGTCAACCGGCTCCCCAAGTTTGGAGATGTTGTCCTCGACGTTCCACCTGGAAGCGTTCAGCATGTTCTGGAAATACGATCCGCCGTTCTTTGGGCTGTTGATCTCCAGGCTGCTGTAATCTTTCCACTCATCTGGATATCCTACCTTGATGGTCGTGGTACCCAGCTTTTCCTTGGCCTTTATCTTGGTGCTGTCGCTCATCCAGGCAAGGTTATCGATCCTGTTCTCAAAGGCCCTGACCACATTGGAGATCATTTCTTCGGCCTTCTCTTTGGCCTCTGAAGGGAAATGTTCCTCTACATAGAGTTTCCCAAGGGCTTCACCAATGGTCCTGTTAATGGTGGAAAGGGCACGTTCCTTATGGGGTAACTGCTCCTGTGCCCCCTGCAGGGTCTGGTTATAGAATTCCCAGTTGGCCCTTTCGATCTCTGTGCTAAGGCTTCCGGCCGCACCATTGAAGAGGTTCCATCTAAGGTACTCCTTCCAGTCTTTCACATCGTTGGCTGCAAAGGTCGTTTGCAGGGCCTCCATGTATTTTGGCTGGGTTACGATGATAGTATCTACCGCTCCTGCGCCAATGGCCTCAAAATAGGAGTTCCAGTCGATAGCCGGCACCAGTTCCTCCAGCTCTTGGGTGGTCATGGGGTTGTAGGATAACCGGGCGTCACGACGCTCCACTTTATCCATGCGGGGCTGAGCCATACCGGTTTCAAAAGCAAGGATGGTCGCGGCATTCTCAGCGGCTTCCTCTTCTGTGTCCCCCAGATACTGAAGCATCCTGGTGATATGGGCTTCATACTTCTCCCGTTTTTCCCTGGAATCTGAATCTTCGGCTACATAATAATCCCTGTCGGGAAGGCCCAGGCCTCCGGGATATAGGTAGGCCGCATTCCTGTTAGAGTCCTTGGCGTCTGCCCGCACTCCGAACGAGAAGAAACCGCCGCCGCCGTAAAGCTGCATTTCGGTTAAATACGCCTGCAAATCTTCTTTGGTCTCAATGGCTTCGATCTTCGCCAGGTAAGGTTTTACAGGCTCTATCCCCTGTTCGTTCCTTGTTACGGTATCCATGATGGTCTGGTAAAGGTAAACGGCTTTGGCCTGATCACTGCCGGGATCCAGGTTCTCATTTTTGGTCGCGCCTTCCAGTAAGGCCAGGGCGTCTGCGTCTGTCTTTTGCCTAAGCTCGTTGAAGCTTCCCCAGGTGGTCTTGTCCCCCGGGATCTCGGTAGAGTCTACCCAGCGCCCGTTTACGTAACGAAAGAAATCCTCTTTAGGGCTTACCGTGGTATCCATATAGGTTACATTGATACCTCTTGATCCTTCTGCTTCCCGGTCATTGCTACATCCAATGCTGACAGCGGAGGCAACAACAGACAAGAAAAGCATATTTGTTATTCTCTTCATTTGTTATAATTAGTTATTAATTCGCTAAAAGTAATAAAAGAGGCACATTTCTGTGCCTCTTATTACAATTCTTATTGGGCCACGTCCAGGTCATACCTGAAGTCCTTTCCTTTCATGACAGCCGGCACTCCTTTTGTCATCCATTCCGGCGCGGGTTCCCCTTTTAAATAGTGATCGAAGAACTGCATCATACGAATGGAGAGGTCCTGCCTGTTCTTGACATTCCGCAGGTTATGGGCCTCATCATTATATACCAAAAGCCATACCGGCTTGTTGAGCCTTCTCATTCCCATGAACATCTCGATCCCCTGGTAGTAAGGTACCGCCCCATCTGCATCATTATGCATCATGAGGAGCGGGGTTTCTATGTTGGGGATCCCGAAGAGCGGGGAGTTCTCGATGTAAAGATCGAATCCTTCCCACAGGTTTTTCCCTATACGGCTCTGGGTCTTCTCATACTGGAAGGCACGGCTCAACCCGCTTTGCCAGCGTATACCACCATAAGCAGAGGTCATATTGCTCACCGGCGCACCGGCCATGGCGGCTTTGAACTTGTTGGTCACGGTCACCAGGTGTGCTACCTGGTATCCACCCCAGCTCTGTCCCTGGATGGCCATATTTTCTGAATCGATGAAGCCCATATCCTCAATGGCCTCCACACCAGATACGATCGCGTTGTAGGCGCTTTCCCCTGGTTTTCCTTCCTTATAGGTAATGTCCGGCACGAACACCACATAATCGTTGCTCACCAGGTAACTCATGTTTACAGTGGAAGCACTCGGCTGCGGACTATGGTAGTTGTGCAGGTTGTCACTTCGCTTTTCATAGAAGTAGACCATAAGCGGGTATTTCCTGTTCTCATTGAAGCCTTCGGGCTTGTACAGCAAACCGTCCAGCGGCGTACCATCATATGCCTGCCAGGAAACCTTTTCTACCGTTCCCCACTTAAAGTCGCTTTGCTGTGGGTTCACGTTCGTAAGCTTAACCGGTTCTGCCTTTGGATCTTTTAAAAGATACAGGTCCGGATATTGCTGAAAGTTCTCTTTTCTGAAAACAAACGCTTCACCTTCCTTTGCTTTGTCAAATCCGCTCAAACGGAAGTCATCTGTTTCGATCACTGCCTTTTTTCTGCCATTCCTCGTGTTCAGCGTATACAGGGAGCTGGATTTATCGTCTTCGTCAAATGCGGTTACCAACAGGCCTTTGTCGTAATAGGAAGCTTCATTCCTGTGATCCCTGTCCAGCCTAAGGCTGCGGTAGGTAACATTGTTCTTGCGCCCATCGCGGGTGATATTCACCGGGCCTGCCTTCTTTTTCAGGTCCACGCTCCAGATGTCGAACTGGTCGTACAACAGGGCATGACCTTCTTTTGTGAATCCTCCGAACCCATACGGCCATGGCAATGCGGGCACATCATTTTCCTCATCAAAGAAGTTCACATCCAGGCCTGCGGTAAGGTTCCTTTTGGTATTGTTCCTAAGATCAAGGACCCACCAGCTGCGATCTTCCTGCTCATAATACACAGCGAAGTTACCATCGGGCGAAAGATCGGGGTTCACCGCCAGTCCTTCTATGGCCTTCGTTTTCTCACCTGTTTGGGTATCGATGATGAAGAAATCCTTTACCCAGGGATATTCCCAGCTTCGCTCCACATCGTAAGGGGAGCTGGTATACCCGAGGATATAACGCTGCTCGCGGTCATCATCAAATAAGACATAATCCAGGGTCTCATCGTGCAACTGCACCACCTTCCCGGTATCTGTAGTCACATAGGACTGGTATGCCTTGTTCTCCAGTTCCTTTAGCCTTGCCTTTTGCTCGGGCTGTATAAGATCATCATGGTAGCTCCATACATCTACCTGCGGAACCTCTTCTTCAAGCAGGGTGGTATCTGTATTGAACTGGCGTACGGGACGCGAATGGAAGAAAAGCCTTTTCCCGTTCTCTGAAAAGTACGGACTTTGGGACTCGCTTAACTGCCAGTCGTTTCTCAGGTTCCTTCCCTGTAGATCTGTGATCTGCCTTACCTGCCGGTCCTTTACGTGGAACAGCTCGAACTTGAGGGAATCGGGCCTGGCCGAATCTTTAGCTGCGAGGTAGGCCAGCTGTTTCCCTGTTTTGTCAATCGCCAGCCTGTTATAGGCGTAACGTCCTGTATCAAGTTGTTGCCTGCTTTTTTCCCTGATGTCATAAGAATATACCCCAAGGTCTCCTTTCTTTTCCCCTTTAGTGGTGGAAAAGATGAACCTGTTACCTTCTTCGGGTAATTTGAAATCCTTGATCTCAAAGATGGTATCGGTGCTGCGGTCCTTCAGGTCGTATACCAGGGCGTAATCGGCTTTTAAAGCCTTGTTTTCGGGCTTTTTTGTTTTTAAAGTGTCGTTTTGTGCAGTGGCTTTTGCAGCAGCGGTGGTGTCCTTTTCGGGTTTCAGGTCCTTATGCTTCTCAATGACCACCCATCCCGTAGTTTCTTCAGGGATCTCATACTTCTTGACTCTGGTCACAGAATCTACCAGGCGATGATTTCTTACATCGAAGATGAAGAAATCGTCTTTGGTCATTTTATCTTTCTTGACCTCGTCCTTCTTTTCCTGGCGGGTAAGTTCGTAAGCGGGTTTCCTGAGGAGGAACACGAAGTTCCCATCTCCTGAAATACTGCTGCGGTATCCGTTTTCAAAGGTAAAGGATTCGCCAGATCGTGTATTGAAGATCTCCACGTGGCCATCTCCTCGTCCGGTGCTGGTGACAATTTCTGTCACGATCAGGTTCCCGTCGTCGGAGATCTGTGTGTTCTGAATGCGTTTCCAGAGATCGTAATCCTCGTGGGTGAGGGCTCTTTTTTGCTGTGCGTAACCAATGGTTGTTCCCAGGAATAGGGAGAACAGGATGAGTTTTCTTAACATTATTATTCTGATTTTAATTGTGAAATGAGGCTATTATCAAATTTTTGTTTTAGCTGGGTCACGGCAGGGACCTGTTCGTTAGGAATGGCGAGGGACAGGACATAATGCTTTATTTTCCACTCATTGTCCTCTTTTGTAAGGACTCCAGACCCGCGGCATATGCCCATTTGGGTATCCAGCAGTTCATCGAACCAGGCCAGCTCGCCTTCTTCAGAAAAGAACACGTTTCGTTCCAAAGTACTGAAACTCCATGCTTTTCCCCGGTCGAAATAGGGTTTTGCCCATTCTTTGAAATCCTGTTTCTCCCAGTTTTCAGTAGGATCTGTTCCTATAAAAATGGAAGGTTCTGCCATCTTGCTGAAGTAAGCATCAAAATTGGCATTTGCCGCGGCGGCATGCCAGTCTTCGAGAAGGAGGTTGACCGCTTCAGCATCTTTTTCTGAAGTCTTGGGGGCCATATCATCCTGCTCTTTGGCAGGGGTTTCGCCGCATGAAATGAGGAGCAGGGCGAAGAGGGAGAACAGCAGGTTTTTCATCAGGACTAATTTAGCCCCCAATATACAATATTATGTTAAAAGAAAATTGCGCTCCGGGACTGGTACAATGGATTTGGAGCTTTACCCAAAATGCTGATGTATAAAAAAAGGTCGTAGCTTTAGCGAAATTTTAACCTATTGAGATGAAGAAAATTACCCTCCTCCTGTTCGTTCTTTCTTTTTGGGGATCTCCCCTGTCTGCCCAGATCACCTATGAGCCGGGCTACTATATCGATAAAAACGGAAATCAAGAAGAAGTGCTGATCCTCAATAAGGACTGGCGATACAGCCCATCGTCCTTTAGCTACAAACATACAGCAGATGGGGAGGTTCAAACCGGGAATATAAAAGGAATAACTGAATTTGGAGTAGGGGATTACCTGAGGTACAGGTCATTTCTGGCTCCTATCGACCATTCCGGAGAACGCATCAATAAAATGAGCACGAATAGCGAGCCTGAGTTTAAGCATGAGAGAGTGTTCTTGCGGCAACTTATAGCAGGTAAAGCCAATCTATACATCTACTCGGAAGGCGGATTGGAGCGGTATTTCTATAGTTTGGATGGAGGAGAATTGGAACCTCTGGTTTACAAAAAGTATAGAAAAGACAACAAAATTGCTGTCAACGGGAGATTCAGGCAGCAGCTGTTCAGTGAATTAAACTGTGGAAACCTGCCTGCAGGGGATTTTAAACAAATTGCGTATACCGGTAAGGATTTGCAGGATTATTTCATAGGGTATAACGAATGCGAAGGAGCTGATTATTATGAAATCAGGGAGGAAAGAAAAGGAGTGGAGTTCAACCTGTATTTAAAAGCCGGGATCGATCATTATGAGCTATCCATCCTCAGCGGAATGAACGCCGGGGGAGCCAATGTTGATCTTGATCCCGGGTTGAGGTTTGGCGCAGAGGCAGAATTCATCATGCCTTTTAACCGGAATAAATGGGCTCTTTTTGGAGAAGCTTTATATGGCCGGCACCAGCTTAAAGATGAACATATACAGTCTGGCTTTCCCACTGCGCCCACAGAGACCTGGTTAAGCATGGACCTTCAGTTCGTATCACTGGCGGGTGGGATTAGACATTACCTTTTTTTAAATCAAACTTCCAAGCTTTTCATCAACGCAGCTATCACCTTTGACGTACCAATAAAATCGGAAGTTGTTTTTGATAGGGGTGACAGTTACGAACTAGATGCTGAACTGGATGACGCAAGCACTGATGCCTACATTAATTTGGGAGTAGGGTATAACTATTCCAATAGGTTAAGTGCTGAACTGCGGTATAGTTTTCCCAAAGTAACCCACGGCAGGAACGAAGTGCCAACCCATTACAAGCTTCTGTGGGAGGCTGAGATTTCTACCGTCTCCCTTATCCTGGCTTACAGGATGTTCTAATAAGTGAGGAGAAAGATTCAAAAGTCTTTCATGCTTCAGCAGGTAGCTTTAGACCCCAATATTTCGGCTCTATCTTTTTATTGAGTGATCTGTGAATCAAGGATTAACAAAATCCTAACGCCCCGTATTCAGCAGCTGTTTCCTGTTTTGCGTAAATTAGAGAACAAAGCTGTTACTCATGATAGAATCAATATGGAAAGCCAAAGCCCCGGAATACCGTTTTCAAACCCTGAGCGGAGATCTTGAAGCAGATGTCGCCATTGTAGGCGGCGGGATAACAGGAATAACGAGTGCCTACCTGCTGGCCAGATCAGGAAAAAAGGTGGTGGTGCTTGAGAGCAGGCAGGTTGGGGGCGGCACTACGGGTTGTTCTACCGGGAACCTCTATTCCATGATCGATAAAAGGCTGCACCATATCCAGTCTAAATGGGATGATGATACGGCTGCAGCAGTGGCCAGATCCCGCGGGGCGGCCGTGGACCTCATAGAGAGCCTGGTGAAAGAGCACGGGATCGATTGCGCCTTCAAACGGGTTCCCTGGTACCTGTTCAGTGAGACCCATGAGAAGGATGAAACCATCGAAAAAGAAATTAAAGCGGCCGGGCAGTACGGGCTAAAAGCCGAAAAGCTGAACGACCTTCCGGTTCCTTTCAGCGTGAGCACGGCACTGAAGGTGGATGGGCAGGCACAGTTCAATCCTGCAGCCTTCGTGGTAGGTCTGGCCGGGAAGGTGGACCGGGATAAATGCAGCATCTATGAAAATACACCTGTACATCATATAGAAAAAGGCGACCGGCACGTCCTGTCTACACCAAAAGGCAAAGTGACCGCCTCCAGGGTGATCCTTGCCACCCATACGCCAAAAGGGGTGTATGGCCTCCAGACAGCCGTTTTTCCTTACCGGGAATACGCGATTGCCGCCAGGCTCAATTCGGGAGCTTTTCCCGAAGGGATCTTCTGGGATACCGAGGCAGAGAACCATCAGTCGATGCGTTCCTTTTCCTCTGATGGTGAGAATTACGTGCTGGTGCTGGGAGGACATCACAAAGTAGGGCAGGGGGAACACTATGAAAAATACTATGAACGCCTGGAGCAGTCCGCCAGAAAGAATTTTGACGTGGCAGCTATTGATTATCGCTGGTCTGCCCAGCATTATAAACCGGCAGACGGGCTGCCCTATATAGGGGAAAGTTCTGATGACAATATCTTTGTCGCTACAGGTTTCTCGACAGATGGGCTTACCTACGGCGTGTTGTCTGCCATGATCTTCGATGACCTCTTCAATGAGCGGGAAAATGAATGGGCCCATATGTACAGGGCCAAACGCTTCACCCCGATAAAGTCGGCGAAGAATTACATCAAGGAGAACATCAATGTGATGGGGGAGTACATAAAAGACCTTCCGGGAAAATCTGAAGCCGACTCCTTTGAAGAAATACGGC
>JBEPWW010000098.1:0-1047 GCA_041642215.1 Salinimicrobium sp.
GACCGCGGCCGATTTTTTTTCTTCCAAAACTTCATTTGCCTCTTCGGGAGTCACACTGGTGTTCCTTAAAAATTCGACGAAATTAAAAGATTTGTTCTTCTTCTCCTCCATCTTTTTCATTCGCGCCTCTGAGGCCAGACCAATTTCAAAAGATTTTTGAGTTAATCTAAAATCGGCATTATCCTGTCTTAACAAGGTGCGATATTCAGCTCTCGAAGTAAACATCCGGTAGGGCTCTTCGGTACCCTTTGTAATAAGATCATCGATCAAAACGCCAATATAAGCCTCATCCCTTTTAAGAATAAATTCTTCTTTTTCCTGGATCTTTAAAGCCGCATTGATCCCTGCCATTAATCCCTGCGAAGCCGCTTCCTCATATCCCGTGGTCCCGTTAATTTGACCGGCAAAATATAAACCGTCCACCAGTTTGGTTTCAAGCGTATGCTTTAATTGTGTAGGCGGGAAATAATCATATTCTATCGCATAGCCCGGCCTAAAGAATTTCACATTTTCAAAACCGGCAACAGAGCGAAGCGCCCTGTATTGAACATCTTCTGGCAGGGAAGTGGAAAAGCCGTTCACATACATTTCTACCGTGTTCCATCCTTCGGGCTCAATAAATAACTGGTGCCGGTCCTTATCTGCAAAACGATTGATTTTATCCTCTATGGAAGGACAGTACCTCGGACCAATACTTTGTATTCTCCCATTGAACATCGGGGAACGATCAAAACCTTCTTTAAGTAAATTATGTACTTCTGGGGAAGTATAGGTCATCCAGCAGGAACGTTGTTTTTTCAAAACTGTAGTTTCATCCAGATATGAAAATTTTGCAGGAATATCATCTCCGGGCTGCTCGGTCATTTTAGTATAATCCAACGATCTCCCGTCTACCCTGGGAGGGGTACCGGTTTTCATTCTCCCGGCTTCAAAACCTAACTCAACCAAATCTTCTGTAATACCTTTTGAAGCACGTTCCCCGGATCTTCCTCCCCCCATTTGTTTATCCCCAATATGAATAAGACCATTGAGAAAAGTACCATTAGT
>JBEPWW010000098.1:1057-8439 GCA_041642215.1 Salinimicrobium sp.
AGACTCGGCACGAACTTCTAAACCAAGGGAGGTTTTCACTCCGGTGATCCTGTTGTTTTCTATTAAAAGACCCGAAACCATTTCCTGGTAAAAATCAAGATTTTTGGTAGCTTCCAGTCGCAACCGCCAGTGCTCTGCAAACATCATTCTATCGCTCTGCACCCTCGGGCTCCACATAGCAGGTCCTTTGGATTTGTTCAGCATTTTAAACTGAATAGCGCTGGTGTCACTCACCAATCCGCTGTATCCCCCCAAGGCATCAATTTCTCTTACGATTTGCCCTTTAGCTATCCCCCCCATCGCAGGATTACAACTCATTTGGGCAATGTTCTGCAGGTTCATGGTAATTAAAAGCGTGCTGCATCCCATATTAGCAGCTGCCGCGGCAGCCTCACTTCCGGCATGCCCACCTCCTACTACAATGACATCATACTTCTTACTAAACATATCTTTTTCTTCTATTGTTCCACGTGGAACATTTCCAGTTTCTCTTCCTCTTTACGGCGCATCTCCTTTTTCTCTTCCGGGGTTTTATCCTTGAATCCAATCAAATGGAGCACGCCGTGGACAAGCACCCTTCGTAATTCTTCAGGGAAATCCACTTCGAAAATTTCGGCATTTTCTTTCACCCTCTGAGTGCTTATAAAAATATCGCCTTCTAGAATATTTCCAACCGTATTATCAAAGCTGATGATATCTGTATAGGTGTCATGATCCAGATACTGCCGATTGATTTCCAACAGATATTCATCATCACAAAAAATAAAACTGATCTCCCCTACCTTCTTTTTCTCGGAAGAAATAACTAACCTTAGCCATTTCTCATGCGCCTCCTGCAGAGGTAATTCAAAATCATTTTCCGAATAAAAATTAATGATCTTCTCGTTCAAAATATTCTTTTACTTTTTGTTTGTAAATTTGCCGCAAAGGTAAGATTTGTCTATTTAAAATCTCTGTCGTATTAAAATATTCTTTTGCCTTAATAATTTGATTATTAACAGGGTTTTCAAAAGTCCTTTCGTTAGACCTTGATTCCCTTTCAGACCGCTCCCCCTGCTCCAGTACGGCTTTCTCCAGTTCCAGCAATTTATGTTCCAATTCCATCATTTTCCTAAGGGTATTTCTGTCGTATCCTTTTAACAGGATATCCTCTTCCAATTGTTCCATTTCCTTTTGTAGCCGGTTTCCCTGTTCATTCAATCCCTCCTTTTCGAGCCGTTCCTCGAGGGCCTTTCTAAGCATTTGTTGTTGACGGAAGATTTCAAAAAGCTCTCCGCTTTGTTTTTCCTCCTCCTGTTCATTTCCCCGGCCTTCCTTTTTGCCCCCGGGAAATTGCTCTTTTCGTTCCAAACCTTCCTTCATCTGTTCCCCAAGCTCCTTCTGTTCCTGTATAATATCTGGTAACTGTTTTTGATTGCCACCACCCTCACCCTGGCCCCTGCTCATCATATCCTGCATATTGTCCAGTATACGGCTCAGGAAATAAGCCAGATCATTCGCGCCGGTAACTATATATTGTTGACTCCCCATACCCTGTTCCAGTTCATTCTCTGAGAGCCGTTCCAGACTCCTGTTAAGATCATACTCCACGTTAGTGATCTTCTCCGTGATGTTTTCTGTGATTATTGGATTACGCAAAGCAAGAGCGAAGATACTGTCATCCACATGGCTGAAGTTCTCTTTAAGATCATTTTGCCTTCGCAGTTTGGAAGCGTATCCGGGATCTTTAACACCTCCCTTTTTAAACCTTTCCATTAGATCTTCCTGTTCAAAGGAAAATACCAGCAGGTTATCTAAAATCTGACGCAGCATTTCGACATCTTCCTGCATTTGCTGGGCCGAGGCTTCCTGCCGCATTTCTTCCATCATTTCCCCCATTTTCTTCATTTTTTTACCGGCATTTTTTTGATGTTCGCCGGCCTTATTTCTTTCACCCTCCCGCAAATTTTTAAGCGATTTTTCCTGTTCAGAATTTATTTCTTCCTCCAGCTCGGGATCCATACCCAGCTCCACAGGATCTTTAAGACCTTGATTCTCCTCCCGAAGCTCCTCTAGTTCCCTGGAGATATCCTCAAAGTCTTTGATGATCGAATCCTGCGCCTCCTCTGTATTGCCATCCTCCTGCCCTGCGAGCCCTTCTTGATCATCCCCTAACTGTTTAAGGTCCCTGGCAATACGTGCCGATTTCTCTTCCACATAATATCTCTTGGTCAATTCCAGAAGCTGTTCCAGGCTCCGTTCCTGGTTCTGCCGGTTTCTGGACAATTTTTCGAGCTTCTCCTGTAACCCCTCTTCGTTCAACTTCCGGGAATATTCTTCAAGTTCTTCCAAAAGCTTCTCATTTTCTTCAAGTCTTTCTTCTTGCCTATCCAGCCTATCTTTCAATTGCTCCTTCTTTTCCATCTGAGACCTGGATTCATTCTTTTCCTCAAAGGACTTTTTCAGCTTTTCAGAAAAGGATTTCATCATCTCATTTTGTTGTTTCTGCCGGCGCAGATATCCCTGCAGTTTTTTTCGATCACTGTAAGAAAGTTCCTGCTTCTCCAATCGAAGTTGCTCCAGTTCCTTAATTTCCTTTTCAGTTAATTGAAGATCTTCCAGGGATCTGTCAAGGCCTTTTAGAGCGTCCCTCTGCTCCCTGAGTGCATTCTCTTCCATTTCATGCGGGGTAGGTTTTCGAAAATGGAATACCCCGCTTTTCGTGCTTTTAGTATTTCGTAAACCATCATTATCAAAGACTTCAAAATAGTAGGAATAGGCACGTCCAGATTCCAACTGCAGGGTATCAGGAAAGGCATACACAAATTCTCCATAGGTTGCTTTTCCAATTGGGATTTGACGACTGTTCCGGATATCTGGCTCTTCTGTGGGATAAAAAACCAATTGAAGACGGGAAATTCCGTAGTCATCAGAAACCTTTCCGTAGAAATACCTGAAACCAGGATTTAGGGAATCTACTGCCTCTTCGATCTCAAGTGCAGGATAAGCATCTTTAACCACATTGATGGAATATGCGATCTTTTCATGAGCTTCAATTTCCTTATTTGAGGTAGTAATGGTATAATCCAGGTCATCAAATAACGTTTGTTTCAAATTGAACTGGTCTTTCTCCCCATGGAATCTAATCACCGTATCAGCCAACTGCATAGCGACTTTTTCTGTCGACCGGGTTTCAAGCTCCCAGGTAACTCTAGTTCCTTCAGGAATAACGGCATTTCCGGTAGCATCTTTGGTCTCGTTTTTTAAGCCCGTATAAGCAGGATAAAAAAGAGACATCTTAAAATCAGTCATACGAGGTACTTTAACAACCTCTATATCATACATTTGCGATTTGATCCCATTCGCTGATATATAAAAATTTGTTCCTTCCCGCAGGGATTCAAAACGATATTCAAACCTACCGGGCTCCATCTGGGAAAGGAAATATTTCTGACCCTCATAATGAATAGCAGCCGTTTCGGGGATCACCCTGCCCTGCGTTTTTACCTGCAGCCTCAGGGTTTCCCCCTCTTTAACCCTTAGACTGGGATTCATTACTGAAAAAATAAAAGGGGCCGGTGGTGCATATGCGACCTTATAATGCACTACCCTTTCATAACTGTCTTTAAAGACATGGCTGTTTCCTGTTACATAGATAAGAAGAAAGACCACAAGCGGAATGGCCGCATATTTGAGAAAAGGTAAATTTTGTTTAAAATCTATAGCGAGTGAGAACGGTATGGGCTTCAATTCCCGGGCTTTCTGATCGATACCTGCCAGCAATAAGTCAGAATGATCGCTATTTTCTCTTAGCTGAAGTACATTCAGCAACTTATCCCTCACCTCGGGAAAATGATTTCCAATGATCCTGGAAGCATTTTTATGATTTAATCCTTTGGATATTTTGAACAACTTCAATAAAGGATAGATGATGAACCTGAGCAATAAGGCAACTTCCACCAGGATGGTGCCCCAAAATAAAACAGATCTCCAGAACTGAGGAAGCCAGAAAAAATACTCCACAACCAGAATACAAAGAACATATATAAGCCCAATGGCTATAAAAAATATTGTTCCCTTCAGCAGTTCGTTGATATAGTACCGCTTTATAAAGGCCTCCAGTTTTCTCTGCAAGATTTCAAAATTCTCCATACTCCCCCATTATTTCGCACCTAATAAAAATACAATATTAATTTTTATTGGGTCTCTACAAAATTTCCTGCCGGGCCTTTTTTTATCCGGGTTTCCTAAACCTAAAGATTCCTTTATCTTTGTTCCTCAAAAAACTCTTTTTATGTCTCAAGAAAAAGTAAGGGTGCGTTTTGCACCAAGTCCCACCGGACCTTTACATATTGGTGGCGTGCGAACCGCCCTTTTCAATTATTTGTTTGCTAAAAAATTTAATGGGGATTTCATACTGCGCATTGAAGATACCGATCAAAACCGCTACGTCGAAGGTGCTGAAAAATATATCATAGATTCTTTAAACTGGTGCAACATTTCTTTTGACGAAGGACCGGGGAAAGAAGGGGAATATGGCCCTTACAGGCAAAGTGAGCGAAAAGATCTTTACCGGGAATATGCACAACAGCTTTTGGATAGCGGAAATGCGTATTATGCGTTTGATACCGCAGAAAGTCTTGACCAACATAGAAAGGATCACGAAGCCCAGGGTAAAACCTTTATATACAACTGGCATAACCGACAAAAGCTGGATAATTCACTATCTCTTTCTGAAGAAGAGGTAAGAACTAAACTTGAAACCGGTGTACCCTATGTGATTCGCTTTAAGGCCCCGGCGGATGAAACCCTGCACCTAACCGATGAAATTCGAGGCCAAATGGTGGTGGAAACCGGCATTCTGGATGATAAGGTACTTTTTAAAAGCGATGGGATGCCAACCTATCATCTTGCTAACATTGTCGATGATAAATTGATGGATATCACCCACGTGATTCGGGGTGAGGAATGGTTGCCCTCGCTTGCACTACATGTCCTTTTATATCGGGCATTTGGATGGGATGCTCCAAAATTCGCACACCTCCCTCTTATTCTTAAACCCCAGGGTAAAGGAAAACTCAGCAAACGAGACGGAGATAAGTTAGGCTTCCCGGTATTTCCTCTGGAATGGCAGGACCCACAATCTGGTGATCTCTCCTCAGGATACCGGGAGGATGGATATTTTGCTGAAGCCGTAGTAAATATGCTGGCCTTACTTGGCTGGAATGAAGGTGGCGGAAGCGAAAAGGAAATTTATTCCATGGAAGAGCTTATACAGGCGTTTAGCCTCAAGCATGTATCCAAAGGTGGATCCAAATTCGATCCCGAAAAAACCAAATGGTTTCAGCACCAGTATTTGCAACTGGCAGAGGACAGAAAACTTGCAGATGGTTTTCGTTCGTTCCTCGGGCAGAAAGAACTGGATTTTTCACAGGAATATATCGAAAAGGTCATTGGTCTTCTAAAGGAACGTGCCACATTTATAAATGATTTTTGGGAAATGGGCTCCTACTTCTTTATCCCTCCCCAGACGTATGATGAAAAAGCAGTTAAAAAGGCATGGAAGGAGGATACCCCGATCATTATTGACGAACTTATAGAAGAGCTGCAAGGGATCAATGAATTCACTGCACCCCAGGTGCAGGAAAAAGTGAAGGGCTGGATAACTTCAAAAGGAATTGGATTTGGAAAGGTCATGCAGCCCTTTAGAATAAGTCTTGTGGGAGCTATGCAGGGACCGGATGTTTTCGAGATCGCGGCCGCGATAGGAAAAGAAGAAACTATTTCCCGACTTAGAACCGCAAAGAAAAACCTGTAAACGAAGAAAAGGGCTGTCAAAAAAGCTTCTATGACAGCCTCTTTTTAAAGGAACATGACAACCCCTGCCATGAAGAGGCTTACATGCCCCCTAAGATCTGCTGCCCCGGGATCCCTATCCCCTAGCTGATTGTCGTTAAGCCCTTTCAGGATATTATTAAGGCCGCGCTGATATTGCACCCATAGTTTGACGCTTTCAAAACCGCCGGTCAATCCAATGGCAAAATTAAAATTGAACGTGGAGACCTCTTCTATATCGATCGCCTGCAGGTTATAATCCTGTATGTAATAGAGCTCCTTATCCTGCCGGGCATTAAAATCGCCGTTGACCTGGATAACGGGACCCGCTTCTACACTAAGAAAATGGTCCAGTATTTTATAACTCCCAAAAAAATTTCCCTGTACTCCTATCATGTTATATTCGATATCAGAATAATCAGATGCAGGATCAGCTCTTACACGACCCGCCACGGTATTCTGAAAATCGAAAAAATTGATCCCATAAGCGAACTGGAAATCTTCATAAAAAAATGATCTTCCGGTAAATCCGGCGGTCCAGCTTATCCCGGCACTAATTGGTAGATCCCCCGAAACGATATTGAAGGAATTCATCCCTGCCTGGAGACCCAGCCTGTCGTATTCCCCATACCACATTCCCTGCCCACTGCATATCCAGGGAAAGCTAATGATCATACAGAGGACAAGTATTTTTTTAAGATACATATTCGTACGATTTAAAAGTTAAATATAGGAGTAATTTGCTATCTTTCCGTTAAATAAATCCCATTTGATATGATCAGTACTATATTTTCTATCCTGATTGCACTGCTGGTGCTCATCGTTCTTTTTTCAGGTGTTTTCACGGTAAAACAACAAACCGCAGCGGTTATAGAACGGTTTGGAAAATTTTACCGAATCAGCAACAGCGGACTGCATTTCAAGGTGCCTATAATTGATCAAATATCGGGGAGGATCAATCTTAAAGTACAGCAGCTGGATGTATTGGTAGAAACAAAGACTAAGGATGATGTTTTCGTCAAGTTAAAAATTTCTGTCCAGTTCCAGGTCATCCAGGCGCGGGTTTATGATGCCTTTTACAAACTGGAAAATTCCCATGACCAGATCACCTCCTACGTCTTTGATGTGGTACGGGCAGAAGTACCTAAAATGAAACTGGATGACGTCTTTGAAAGAAAGGATGATATAGCAAACGCTGTAAAAAGAGAGCTTAATGAGGCCATGCAGGATTATGGATACGACATCATCAAGACCCTGGTAACGGACATTGATCCAGATGTGCAGGTAAAAGCCGCTATGAACCGAATTAATGCTTCAGAGAGGGAGAAAGTAGCCGCAGAGTACGAGGCGGAAGCAGAACGTATTAAAATCGTCGCTAAGGCACGCGCAGAGGCCGAAAGCAAGCGCCTGCAAGGTCAGGGAATCGCAGATCAACGCCGGGAGATCGCCCGCGGCCTGGAGGAAAGCGTGGATGTGCTTAACAATGTGGGCATCAACTCCCAGGAAGCCTCTGCCCTTATAGTGGTCACCCAGCATTATGACACGCTCCAGTCCCTGGGCGAAGAAAC
>JBEPWW010000099.1:0-8345 GCA_041642215.1 Salinimicrobium sp.
CACCGGGTTCGGAGCTCAGAACGATCTCCAAAATCCAAACCGACTGGTACAGGAGGGGGACAGGTTCAAATATCATTTCCTGATGGACGCGAAAGATGTTGCGGGTTTTTTACAAACACAATTCAGCTTCAGGAGGATTGATTTTTTTGTTGGGGGTAATCTCTCCTATCGTGAATATCAACGAACAGGACTTTTTCAGAATGGTAATTTTCCGGATAATTCCCTGGGACAAAGCACTTCTCTCAATTTTTTCGACTATGGAGGGAAAACAGGTATAACCTATAAATTCTCGGGCAGGCATGTATTGGATTTAAATGCGGCCTACTTTACAAAAGCACCCGGGCTTCAGAATTCCTTTTCGAACTCCCGTCAAAATAATGATGTGGTAAATGGACTTACAAGTGAGAGAATTAAAGCTGTTGATGCCGGTTATATTTTCAGGACACCTAAAATTAAAAGCCGACTGACCGGATACTATATAAACATGCAGGATGCCACTGAGATATCTTTTTATTTTGCAGACGGTATTTCTGGCCTTGGAAGAAATAGTACGACAGCCTTCGTGCAGGAAGTCCTTACCGGTGTGGGTAAGCTGCACCTGGGAGGAGAACTGGGGGTGGAGGTACAGGTTTTGCCTTCAGTGAAATTAAAAGGAGTGGCGGCAATGGGCAGATATACCTATGACAAGGATCCTGTTTTATATTTGACCTCTGATGATTTTGAAGAAGAACTTCATTACGGCTCTGCCTATATTAAGAACTATAAGATAGCCGGGGGGCCTCAAAGGGCTTATCAACTGGGTTTTGAATACCGGGACCCGAATTTCTGGTGGTTTTCTACAACTGCAAATTTCTTTTCCCATGCCTATGTAGATATCGCCCCACTCACCAGGACCCGTAATTTTTTTACCGATGCCGATGGACTTCCCATAACGGGCTACCATGAAGATCTTGCCCGTTCTCTGCTTAAACAGGAACAGTTTGAAAGCTATATGCTTGTGAATGCCATTGGCGGAAAATCATGGCGGGTAAAAAGGAATTTCGTGGGGGTTTTTGCCAGTATTAACAATATTTTAAATGCAGCTCACAGGACCGGGGGATATGAGCAATCCAGAAATGCGAATTATACCAGTCTCAAAGCCGATAAGCAAAGGGAAAAACCTCTTTTTAATCCCAAATATTGGTTTGGTTATGGAACCACATATTATTCCCACGTATACTTACGCTTTTAATCTTCAAAGAAATGAGAAAATTTTTCCTTGCCACTATTTTTTTCACGGGTCCTCTTATTTTTTCATCCTGCACAACAGATGATGATTTTGCTATTCCGGAGCTGGCGATTACCAGAGAGATCCACATGGAGACCAATACAGATCTGGATGCTCTTCTGGGTGCTTTTTATCAAAGCAAAAAGGATCTGGTAACCTTTGACCAGGATCTGGTAATAGAAGCCTTTGTCGTGTCCAGTGATGAGGCAGGGAATTTTTATAAGGTACTGGTGGTGCAGGATAAACCCGAAAACCCTACGGCGGGAATTGCAGTGCAGATAAACCAGGTATCGTATTTTGAAAGCTTCGATTTTGGGAGGAAGATCTATCTTAAGCTCAAAGGGCTTAGTATGAGCGAGAAAAACGGAGTGGTTGCTTTAGGTCTTGCCAATGGTAAGCAGATCGATCAGATCCCCAGAGCAAGGATTCAGGATCATATCATCAGGACTGCAGAAACATCAGGAATAATTCCATTGAAAGTAAAGGCAGCAGAGTTTCATGACAGGCTGGAAAACCTGTATGTGCAGCTTCGGGATGTTCAGTTTTCCAGGTTTCATACTGATCTTGACAATCCCTTCACCTATGCAAGTGAAGATAATGATGAGTACGACGGGGAGCGCCTGGTGGAGAGTTGTGTGGGGGATTTTCCTTTTATCCTCAGCACCAGTACCTATGCCGATTTCAAAGCTTTCCGATTGCCTCAAACCTCCGGAAAGATCAATGGCATCCTCACGCGTGACTACTACGATAAGTTTTTTACCGTTTATCTCAATGGCCCTGCAGATGTAGTATTTGATGACGAGGCCAGATGTGATCCAAAGAGCCTGGACTGCGGGCTGGCTTCAAAAGAAGGAAGAAAGATATTATTTTCTGAAGAATTTACGGGCACCAACAATAAACCTGTATCAGGTAATGGCTGGACCAATTACATACAGGAAGGCTCCCGGGGCTGGGAAGTTTTTACGGCAACAGGGACGAATGCTTCTTTAGGTAAATCGGCAAGGGTAAGACCGTCCGGGTCGGGAGATCATTTGACCATTAGCTGGTTGATCACCCCTCAAATTGCGTTTGATGCTCACTCGGGGGCTGTCTTTAACTTTAAGACCTCTACCAGTTTTGCCAATAACAGCATAATGGAAGTCCTTTTTAGCAATGACTGGGACGGCACGGTTGAGAATCTACACAGGGCGAACTGGAAGAACCTTACAGCCGCTTATATTGCCAGGAAGACAGATTTTTTTGGGGACTGGATATCTTCTGGCCATGTGGATCTTTCCTGTGCAGAGGGCGCGGGTTTTGTAGCGTTTAGATATACCGGAAATGACACGCCACATTATAACGGTATTTATGAACTGGATGATATCTATATCACTGCTGACTAAGTGCTACCGGCTTATTGAAAACAAATGACTGAAAATCATATGCTAATCAGTTATATTTGCAGGAAATATAAAATACTGCATGCAACGCGAAATTTCAATACAGGTAGCCCCCGAAACTGCCGGGAATCCGGTGGCCCTTCAGCAATTTATTTCCAGGCATTCCGGTATACCCCAGGAAGAGATCACCCATATTGAGATCCTAAAAAGAAGTATTGATGCCCGGCAGAGAAAGGTGAAGGTCAATTTAAAAATCGTGGTCTTCATAAAGGAAGAATTTCGGGAGCAGGAGATCAGTATCCCCGAATATAAAGATGTCAGCAATGCGGAAGAAGTGATCATTATCGGGGCAGGTCCGGCCGGTTTATTTGCGGCTTTACGTTGCATTGAACTGGGAAAGAGACCTGTTGTCATAGAAAGAGGAAAGGATGTGAGGGCGCGTCGCCGGGACCTCAAAAAATTAAATATTGAGCACATTGTTAATGAAGATTCCAATTACTGCTTTGGAGAAGGCGGAGCCGGGACCTATTCTGACGGGAAATTATATACCCGAAGCAAGAAGCGGGGGGATGTAAACCGCATTCTGGAATTGCTGGTAGCTTTTGGGGCCACCCGGCAGATCCTGGTGGAGGCTCATCCCCATATAGGTACCAATAAACTTCCTGCAATAATCCAGGATATCACCTCCACAATTATTGAACATGGTGGGGATGTGCTGTTTAACAGCCGGGTAACAGATATAGAAATAAAAGATAGCGAAGTTTGCGGAATAAAACTTCAGGATGGTAGGAGGATCCCGGGGAGAAAAGTCATTCTGGCCACCGGGCATTCGGCACGTGATATTTTTGAATTGCTCTATTCAAAAGGAGTGTGTATTGAGGCAAAACCTTTTGCGCTTGGCGTGCGCGTCGAACATCCTCAGGCTCTTATTGATTGCATACAGTATAATGTGGAGGACAGGGGAGAATTCCTGCCGCCTTCTTCCTATAGTCTTGTGAAACAGGTTGAGGGAAGAGGGGTGTATTCCTTTTGTATGTGTCCGGGTGGTATCATTGCGCCCTGTGCGACTTCACCGGGAGAGATCGTCACCAATGGCTGGTCCCCCAGCAAACGTGACCAGGCCACAGCTAATTCTGGCATAGTGGTGGAAGTACGCCCGGAGGATTTCAAAGCTTTTGGAAATTCTCCTCTGGCAGCCATGCATTTTCAGAAACAGGTTGAGCAGAAGGCCTGGCTGGAAGGAGGAAGAACTCAAACGGCTCCTGCTCAACGACTGGTGGATTTCAGTAACGGGAAACTTTCTGAAGATCTGCCCATAACCTCATATAAACCGGGAATCACTTCTGTGGAACTTGGGGCGGTATTACCCGATTTTATTTACAGGACTCTTCAGAAGGGATTTCGTGAATTTGGAAAAAGCATGAAAGGTTATTTCACCAATGAAGCGTTGGTTCATGCGACCGAATCCAGGACGTCATCTCCGGTGAGAATACCCAGGGACAGGGAGACCCTGGAGCATGTTCAGATCAGGGGATTATACCCTTGTGGGGAAGGTGCAGGATACGCGGGAGGAATTGTGTCTGCAGCGATCGATGGGGAGAAATGTGCAGAAAAAGCTGTTCTGGCCATGTCCTGATTCGCTTTTTCTCAAAAGTGCAGGCACGAAAGGGAAAATCCTTTTTACAGCGTCTATGATTTATCGCTCTTTTTGATAGGCATCTGAGTAAGGTGACCAGATCTCGTACAGGGGATCACCTTTGGAGCTTGTCCCGCTATGATGCCACACCCCATCTTTAACTTCATAATCGAATTCCAGGCTTGCTCCCACGCGGCTGTCATCCCGGGAAAAAAACTCAATGTTCTCAGTATATTTTCCATTTTCTGCAGTGTATGTTCCACCTCCGGCACCAAAGAATTCTTTGGTGTCAGAATTAAAGGCGATCCACTGGAATCTGCCCCCGCCCAGGATCTTAACAGTACGCCGGGCACCGGGAGTGCTGGTCCTGAGCTCTCCATCTCTTTCTCTTCCGGTGAAAACCCAATTACCCGAAAGTTCATCCTGTTCGTCAGATATCTTTTGCCAGACTTCTTTTTCACTTCCCTTCGATGACAGGGTCATTCTTTCATTGGTGTACTCCAGCTCATAATGTTTGCTGGTTCCCACGAGTGCAGGTTTTTGGGTGTGAAAATCGTATACTTCGGTATAGCCATCTTCAAGAAAATATTCTCCGCCTCCGGCAGCAATGAATTTGTCAGTTTCAACGTGTTTGGTGCCAAAGGCAAAGTAGTCCTCCTGAAAAATCTTGATAGTTTCCTGATCATTTACGGGTTGCCCATTCTTATAGATCAGTTTCCATGCACCCTCCAGTTCCTGGGCAGAAATATTTCCGCAGAAAATAAGGGTAGTAAGCATCAGTACGATTTTCATATTTATCTTTCTTAAATTCCCCTAATATACGGGTTTTGAATTTCTTTGCCTTCCGGTCCCTAGACAGATAGGTTACTCTTCTTCTCCGTAAGCATCATATTCGGGATAGAGAAAATCGTTGTAAGGAAACCGTGTAATGTGAATATCCCGAACGGCGTCATATACTTTTTTCCTGAATTCCTCAAGGTTTTCCTTATTCAAAGCCGAGATAAAAAGCACATTATCTCCTAAGCGATTCATCCAGGTATTTCTCCATTCTTCCAGCGAATAATGGTGTTTGGTTCTTTCTGTCATAAGATCATCCTCCTCTATTTGTTCAGCCACATAGCTGTCGATCTTATTAAAGACCATTAAAGTAGGTTTGTCGGCACTTTTTATTTCTGCCAGGATCTGGTTAACAGAGGCGATATGTTCCTCGAAATTGGGATGTGAGATGTCAACTACATGCAACAGGAGATCGGCTTCTCTCACTTCGTCGAGGGTGGATTTGAAGGATTCTACAAGTTGGGTGGGCAGTTTCCTGATAAACCCTACCGTATCGGTCAGCAAAAAAGGCAGGTTTCTAATTACCACTTTTCTAACGGTGGTGTCCAGGGTGGCAAAAAGCTTGTTTTCTGCGAAGACATCGCTTTTACTCACCACATTCATAAGCGTGGATTTCCCCACGTTGGTATATCCTACCAGAGCGACCCGAACCAGCTGTCCCCTGTTGCCCCTCTGTACTTCCATTTGTTTGTCTATGGTCTCCAGTTTCTTCTTTAAAAGGGCGATCTTGTCACGTACGATTCGCCTGTCAGTTTCAATTTCAGTTTCTCCAGGACCTCTCATTCCAATCCCTCCACGTTGGCGTTCCAGGTGAGTCCACATCCCGGCCAGCCTTGGAAGTAAATACTGGTATTGCGCCAGTTCTACCTGTGTGCGGGCATAACTGGTCTGGGCACGTTGAGCAAAAATGTCCAGGATCAGGTTGGTTCTGTCCAGCACTTTACACTGAAGGATGCGTTCTATATTCTTTTGCTGGGCAGGTGACAATTCATCATCAAAGATGGCAGTTCCCACCTCATTTTCCTGTATGTAATTGCGGACTTCTTCCATTTTCCCTGACCCGATAAAGGTCTTGGGGTTAGGCATATCCATTTTCTGTGAAAATCGTCTTACCACCTCCCCTCCGGCAGTGTAGGTGAGAAACTCCAACTCATCCAGGTATTCCATGAGTTTCTCCTCACTTTGATCACGGGTGACGATCCCTATTAAAACAACTTTTTCGTATTCTAAATTTGTCTTTTCTAGCATATATATTCTTGTATAGGCACAAAGTTACGTAATTGTGCGATTCGGGGCATAAGCACTGATCCCCGTGCAGATAATTGAACAGTGTATTTTCTAATTCTGAAGGTAAGGAATCTTCAGAAAAAGAAAACTAAAACTTTTGGTAAAAAGTACAGATGAGGCAAACCACTATTTGTTTAGAATCCATAATTGATCCCCGCCCCGAATACCTCTCTTATTTGGAAAGCCCCTACGGTATTGTCATCATAAATAGCCTGAAATACCAGGTTGGCCGATAAGAATTTATTAATGCTCATGGCCATATTCATGAGGTAATCAATGTCGATATTCCCGGGTTTATCGAGGTAGTTGGAGTAAAAGTTCACAGAATTCTCCATCGAGACGTTCTCAAAAAGGTCGAATTTTGAATATGCACTAAGGGAGGCCCCTAATTCAAAACGCATCGATTCCCCCCGGTCCACCCCAAAATAAGCACCGTCTGTATATCCCGAAACCGTGGTGTATTTGTCATCCACAAAGATAAAACGGGCCGTTGCGGGGGCGATATTAAAATAGAGATCATCATTTTTCTTCCACATCATCCCGGGTCCTGTCTGGAGAAAAGCCGGTGATAAAAAGTTGGTCGTCTCAGTACGTGTTTTTCTTCCGGTTTGGGGATCCTCTCCAAATTCATATCCCCTGTCCAGCTGAGTCCTGAAATTGGCGAAAAAAGAATAATACCAGTTGGAATTTTGGAGCTCCTTTCCTGCAATGGAATTTAACTCCAGGCGATCGCTTGTCTTGCGGGTAAAATCGTCTTCCTTTACTTTGGTAAGACCATAATTGGCCAGGATCTTGTTATCCCACGAATAATCACCCCGTCTGTAATGCAGATCGTAATTTAACGTGAAATTTGCTGCGACACTCGAAGTTCCGCCGCCGGTCCACTCCTTGTTAAAGGCCGATTGGTTGAACAATAACTGCACATTGCCTTCTGAAGTCCATCCCGGCGGTAATTCTTCTTCCTCTTCCGCCTGGGCGATGGCAGGCAAAATGGTAAATGACAAAAAGAAAACAGCAAAGTAGAATTTTACCATAATCGCTTATTTTTTATACAAAGGCACTGCCGAGCAGGCTTCCCCATACATAAGGCTCTTCACCACGGGCTGTAACTTTTCTATAAGTTGAAGATAAGCGTTTTTGGGAACCGGTTTACGGGAGCAGCCTTTAACAATTACGGGTTTATCTTTATAGTCAGAAACCTCAAGATTCCGTATTATTTCAGTATAGAGGATGGTTTCCAGTGCTTCCAGATCTCCTGCAACGACTTTTTGAGCAAAAGGAGCGAGATTGGTGGTAAGGAGCATATATGCCCAGCCGGGAATGATAGCATCTGTTGAGCAGGTAAGGGCAACATAGCTGCCGCGGTACTGCGACCAGTCATGGGTTTTTGCCAGCTCCCGAAATTCTTTTTCCCTAAGTACAAGACCCTCCAGTAACCAGTCTTTTATATCAAAAAGCACCCTCGTGCCTTCGGGATAATAGTCCTCCAGATCAAAAGTGATCAATTTACTGTTTGCTACCCTGTTGACGATTTCCTGAGACATATTCGTGATCTTAATTTTATTGTGCTAAAGCATCCCCAGTTCAAGTTTGGCCTCCTCGCTCATGAGTTCCTGGGTCCATGGAGGATCAAAAGTGATCTCTACCTCACAATCACTTACTTCGTCCATGGATTTCACTCTTTCCTCTACTTCCTGGGGTAAAGATTCGGCCACAGGACAATTAGGAGTGGTAAGGGTCATAAGGATCTTGACTTCGTCATCTTCATTGACCATGACATCATAGATCAACCCCAGCTCATAGATATCTACTGGGATCTCGGGATCGTAAATGGTCTTAAGTATCCTCACGATCTTTTCTCCCAATACTTCAGAATTTTCGGCGTGTTCCATATTAATTCAATTGTGTTTGGTATGCCACAGCATACATTTTAAGTTGT
>JBEPWW010000100.1:0-8335 GCA_041642215.1 Salinimicrobium sp.
GCCATCAATATCGAAGAAGGGGACAAAATGTACAGCTTTTTCCAGGCCAGGGCCACAAAATCGAAGGTCCATTCAGGATCTCAAACCCAATAGACTGGAAGCCCTGAAGGAAGTGGCTGCAGATTTTGTTAAAAATCGTCCCGGGGACAGGATAGGCCTGGTGGTGTATGCCGGGGAAAGCTTTACCAAGACACCTATCACCAGCGACAAAAGAATTGTATTGAACGCTCTTGACGATGTGCAGTACAACAACGTTCTTGAAAATGGAACGGCCATTGGCAACGGTCTGGCCACTGCCGTGAACCGGTTAAAGGACAGCAAGGCAGAAAGCAAAGTGATCATCTTACTTACAGACGGTGTGAACAACGCCGGGTTTATAGATCCAAAGATAGCCAGTGAACTGGCAGCGGAATTTGAAATAAAGACCTACACCATAGGTGTGGGAAGTAACGGCATGGCTTTATCGCCTGTTTCCATTCTGTCCAACGGAAATTTCCAGTATGGTAACGTACAGGTGGAGATCGATGAGGATTTGATGCGGGAGATAGCTGAGGTTACCGGTGGAAAATACTTTAGGGCTACAGATAATGAGAGCCTGGAAGAGATCTATGAAGAGATCGATGCCCTGGAAAAAACAGAGATAGAAGAGTTTAGGTTCTATAATTATGAAGAGAGGTTCCGGCCTTTGGTGCTCCTGGCAGGATTCCTGTTAATGTTTGAGCTCCTGCTGCGGTTTACCCTGTTTAGGAGCTTTGTATAGCACTGAGAAAACTATAATGAATACATGTATCTATTAGAAGAACAAGGTTATTTTTGGTTATTGCTGCTCGTGCCGTTGATCGTACTGCTCTTTGGCATGGTCATGCTGTGGAAGAAACGCACCCAAAAGAAATTTGCAGACCGGGAGTTGTTGGATAAACTGAGTCCCGACCGGTCCACTTTTAAATCTATTTTGAAAGTGGTGCTGCTGGCACTGGCCATTACGAGCCTTATAATAGCCCTGGTGAATCCAAAATTTGGCACAAAATTAGAGACCGTGAAACGCGAAGGTGTTGATGTGGTTTTTGCCATTGATGTGTCCAAAAGTATGCTTGCAGAGGACATAGCGCCCAACAGGCTGGAGAAATCCAAACAACTGGTTACACAGATCATTAATAACCTGGCCAGTGACCGGGTGGGGATCATCGCTTATGCCGGCAGTGCTTTTCCGCAGTTGCCTATTACAACCGATTATGGTGCTGCTAAGATGTTTTTGCAGGCGATGAATACAGATATGGTTTCCTCACAGGGTACCGCTATTAAGGAAGCTATTGAACTGGCTACTACTTATTTCAATGATGAGGATCAAACCAACAGGATCCTGTTCCTGATAAGTGACGGCGAAGATCACGAGGGTCAGGTGAACGAGATTGCCAGGGAAGCGGCTCGCGAGGGCATACGAATTGTTACCATTGGTGTGGGGACTGAAAAAGGAGGGCCTATACCCATTAAAAGAAACGGTGTGATCCAGAGTTATAAAAAAGATCGCAACGGGGAAACAGTCATTACCAGGCTTGATGAAGCCACCCTGCAGGAGATAGCATTGGCCGCAAATGGGGAATATATTCATGGCCGGGTAACCGATGAGGTGGTTAGGGAGGTGACAGAAATCCTTCAGAATATGGATAAAAAGGAATTCGAATCTCAGCAGGTAGCCGATTTTCGGGATCAGTTCCAGTGGTTTCTTGGGCTGGGCTTGTTCTTTCTTTTGCTGGATGTTTTTCTTCTGGAAAAACGTACTACCTGGTTGAAAAAATTAAATCTCTTTAATGAGAAACGCTAGACATCGTATGAAGATGAATTTAAAAGTGCCGATATTTTTTCTGAAGGCTTTTTTCTTCAGTATCTTCTTGTTGGTTTTTGCCTCAGTCTCTGCGCAGGAGAATTCCGGGAAGGTGGAAAGAGAGGTGAAGAAATATCTTAGGGAGGCAGAAGCGGCGCTTGAGAAAGAGGATTTCGCCACTGCCGAGGCGTTGTACCGCCAGGCTATTGCCAGGGATCCCGGGAATGCGGTGGCCCGTTATAATCTGGGAAACCTGTATTACAGGAACGATATTCCGGCAGAGGCAGTTGACAGACATTCGCAGGCAGCAAATGTAGCTGAGGAAAAGCCGGTAAAGCATAACTCTTTTCACAATCAGGGGAATTCTTTTATGAAACAGAAAAAATACAGTGATGCAGTTGAGGCTTATAAGAATTCCCTTCGTAACGATCCTGCAGATGATGAGACCCGTTACAACCTGGCTCTGGCCAAAAAGATGCTGGAAGAAGAACAGCAGGGTGGTGGAGGAGATGAAAGCCAGGATCAGGACCAGGAGCAGAAAGAGGATCAAGATAAGCAGCAGCAGGGAGACGGAGAAGAAGAGAAGGAAAGTGACGAAGGAGAAGAAAAGGAGAAGCAGGAAGGTGGCGATCAACAGAGTGACGACAAAAAAGAAGGAGATGAGCAACAGGATGATGAAGGTAAGCCTCAGAACGATGAAAAACAGGATGATAAAGGCGGGAAACAGGATCAACAGGATCCACGACAGCAACAGCCTTTGCCCGGACAATTGTCTCCTGAACAGGTAAAAAGCCTTCTTGAAGCCATGGGGAATGAAGAGAAAAAGGTACAGGATAAGATAAATGCTGAAAAAGCGAAGGGGGCTAAGGTAAAATCTGAAAAAGATTGGTAATATTTAATAAGTTCTCCTGATTAATAGGACGGTTAAAAGAATGAAGATCAAAATTTTATTTTTAACGATTTTTATGGCTATTTCAAACATGGCCTGGACACAGGTGCAGTTTGAAGCGAAGGTTAGCAAGAAAAAGTTAGGGGTGAATGAACGCCTGCGGGTGGATTTTGAAATGAATGAGGATGGGGATAATTTTAAACCACCATCTTTTGACAATTTTACTGTGGTAGGTGGACCTAATCAATCTGTTAGTAATGTGTGGGTGAATGGGAAGCGCAGCTTTTCCAAAACCTATTCTTACTTCCTGGCACCAAAAAAGAGGGGGCAGTTTACAATTGGGCAGGCCGAGGTCACTATAGATGGAGAGGTGTATAAGACTGTGCCTGTTAGTGTGGAGGTGACAGCGGCTGTGGACACCCCAACAGACGGGGACAATACTGAACTGGTAGCATCTGAAAACCTACATCTTGTGGCAGAAGTGTCCAATACAAACCCCTATCTCAATGAAGCCATAACAGTGGTGTATAAGTTGTATGTGAGCCCCAGGATCAATGTGAGTAACTGGAGGCAGTTGGACAATCCCAAATTTTCTGATTTCTGGAGCCAGGATATAGACATCAGGCAGCTGGAAGTCAGGCAGGGGGAATATAAAGGCGAACCCTATCGTTACGTGGAGCTCCGAAAAACCATCCTGTATCCTCAGAAAACGGGAGAACTTAATATCGAACCTCTTACTTTATCCGTTTCTGTCGAAGTTCCTACCGAGAGAAGGGATATTTTTGGCGGTCGGGTCTATAAGACCGTTGACAAAACAGTCGCTGCCGGGAACCGCACAATAAAGGTAAAGCCTTTGCCGCAGGAAGGGAAACCTGCCGGGTTTTCAGGTGCTGTAGGCAGGAACATGTACTTTAAGGTCACTACAGACAAAGAAACCATAAAAGCTACTGAATCCCTTGAGGCGAAAGTACAGGTTAGCGGCAACGGAAACTTAAAGCTTTTTGACCTGCCTTCCCTTACGGTACCTTCTTCTATGGAGATGTATGAACCGGAATATTCTGAAGACGTGAAGGTGTCCCTCAACGGGATGCAGGGGCGCAAGACCCACACGTATATTCTTGTGGCCCAGAGGAAAGGGAAATACCCCATTCCTTCTATGAATTTCTCTTACTTTGATCTGGATTCGGGGACGTACAAAACCCTGACTTCCGAAGAAATTATGGTGGAGGTAGAGGCGGCTCCTGTTGGAACGGGAGTGACCTCTGCTCCTTCTGCCGGGGAGAAACGGGCCGTAAGCACGGCAGGGGACCAGTTTAGGTATATTAAGCTAAAGGCTGACCTTCGCCCTGTCGGGAAGGAGGAATTTCTTGGTTCACCCCTGTTCTGGGCGCTATTTTTGGGGCCTTTGTTCCTTATCCCTCTGGCGATGGCTTTTGGGAAAAGACGGGAGGCACTGGCCAATGATGTGCAGGGCAACAGGATACGAAAGGCAGACAGGCTGGCTAAAAAGTACCTTTCTGAAGCCAAAAAGAATTTGGGTAATCAAAAAGCGTTTTATGAAGCCCTGGAAAGAGCCCTTCATAATTACCTGAAGGCAAAATTACACATCCAGACCTCAGAAATGAGTAAAGAAAATATCAGAGAGCTGCTGCACTCCCGGGGAGTGGAGGCTGCAACTGTGACGGAATTTATAGGGCTGGTCGAAAGTTGTGAATTTGCGCGGTATACCCCGTCTTCCAATGTGGCTATGCAACAGGATTATGACAAGGCAGTGCAGGTGATTTCAAAAATTGATAAACAGGTATAAGATGAAGAAGCTATTCATTTTAATGCTATTTTTTAGTCTTGCGGGATATGGGAAGGCCAATCTATTTGAAGAAGGAAACAGGGCCTACGCAGAAGGTAATTACCAGGAGGCTATTGAAAAGTACAGGAGTATCCTGGATCAGGGACAAACAGCTCCGGCTGTACATTATAATTTGGCGAATGCCCATTACAAGCTAAACCATATCGCCTCCAGTATATATCATTATGAAAAGGCCCTCCAATTGGATCCCGGTGATGAAGATATCAGGAATAATTTGGTCTTTGCGCAAAACATGACCATCGATGATATTGAGCCAGCCCCAGCTGTTGGCTTTTCAGCTCTTTTTGAAGAGAAGACCGCTGTGCTTGATATTTCCGGATGGGCCTGGATGGGAATCTTCTTCATGTTACTTTTTGTAGTGTTCTTTATGGGGTATTATTTTAGCAGGAAACCACTTGTAAAACGAATTTTATTCATTGGCGGGATCTTCCTTATGCTTTGCGGTGTAGCCTCTGTGGTGGTGGGCTATGCCAAGCAGGATCTTCAGGAAGAAAGATCTTTTGCCGTAATATTTTCTGAAGAAGCCGAAGTGAGAAGTGAGCCCACAACACGAAGCCCGGAGATCTTCACGCTGCACGAAGGAACAAAGATCAGGGTTTTAGAAGATTTCCAGGGCTGGACTAAAATAAGAATTCCCAATGGGAACCAGGGGTGGATGGAAGATATTCATTTTAAACGCCTTTAGTATTTTAAATAGTTCATAAACTTTTTGACCCTGAGAAAAGTTTCTTATTTTTGCGGCTGTGAAAAAAGTAGCATACATATTATCCTTTATCTTCCTGAGTTTTCTGGCAGGTCCTACTGTCGTGGCCCTCATAGATGATACGGTTGATATGTCTTATGCTTTCACCGCAAATGAAGAGGAAAGTTCATCAAAAAACCTGCTGTCTTTTGAATCTACTGTAGGTGAAAATCACTATTCAAATCACGAAAGTATCCACTTTCTAAGAACACAGAAAAATCCCGGTTATTCATACCAGGAGGATTATCATGAGGTGCATCTGGATGTGGTTTCCCCGCCTCCTAAATCTGTTTAAAACTTTCTTTAGGATTTTCCTGTTTAAAAAGGCAAGGCATACTAATATATGTGTTCTCTATTGGATTCATGTAGGCTGAACGATATTGTTCGCCCCGTAGAACATTCACCTGCCTGAACAGGTATTTCCGCACCCCCATTCGTATTTATTATTTTTATTTTAACCCAGCAATAGGGAAAACCATCCCTATTCAAATTTATTTGTTTTATGTTTAAGCATCTTAAAAAAGATTTGCCGGCAAGTATTGTCGTATTTTTTGTAGCCCTACCTTTATGTCTGGGGATCGCCCTTGCAAGTGGGGCCCCGCTATTCTCCGGGATAATCGCCGGAATTGTTGGAGGTATAGTAGTGGGGGCCATGAGTGGTTCCCAGGTGGGAGTCAGTGGCCCGGCTGCCGGTCTTGCAGCGATCGTACTTGCTGCTATAGCCACCCTTGGTAGTTACCAGGACTTCCTTTTAGCTGTGGTTTTGGCGGGAGTTATTCAAATTTTATTTGGAGTTCTTAAAGCCGGAATTATTGGCTATTATTTTCCTTCTTCAGTGATCAAAGGAATGTTAACCGGGATTGGAATTATCATTATCCTGAAGCAGATCCCGTATTTCTTCGGATATGACGGTAACATAGGAGATATTTATTCCCTGGAAGGTATTGGGAATGCTTTCAGCAGTATAAGTCCGGGAGCTACCATGATTGCCCTAATTGGTATGGGTATTCTTGTTCTTTGGGATTCTGTTCTCACCAAAAAGAGTAAAGTCTTTAGATTGATCCAGGGGCCTCTTGTAGCTGTAGTAGTAGGAATTATTTTTTACCTTCTAACCCGCAGTTCAGATACCCTGGCAATTGCCGATATTCACCTGGTAAGCGTTCCGGTGCCGGACAGCTTTGATTCTTTCCTTGGGCAGTTCACTTTCCCCTCCTTTAGAATGATTGCCAGCCCCCAGATTTGGATCACCGCTTTTACAATTGCCCTCGTTGCCAGCCTGGAAACATTGTTGTGTGTGGAAGCGACAGATAAGCTGGATCCTCATAAGAGAACCACTCCTACTAATCGTGAGTTGTTTGCACAGGGAACCGGAAATTTAATTTCAGGATTCATTGGTGGTCTGCCTATCACCCAGGTTATCGTGAGAAGTTCGGCGAATATCCAGTCTGGTGGACAAACCAAACTTTCCCCTATAATTCATGGATTTTTACTGTTGATTTCAGTAATAGTTATTCCAACCGTACTAAACTATATTCCTTTATCTGTACTTGCCGCAGTGTTGTTCCTTGTGGGATACAAACTGGCAAAACCACAACTTTTTGTCCAGATGTACAAGGCAGGCTGGAAGCAGTATGCTCCATTCTTTATAACTGTTGCGGGTATCATCTTTGGAGACCTTCTTGTGGGAATTGGTCTGGGGCTGTTAGTGGGGATCTGTGTTATCCTTATCAAAAGTTACCAGAATTCTCATTTTCTTCACAAAGAAGATTTGGAAAACGGGGAGAAAACCATTAAAATGACCCTGGCCGAAGAAGTTACCTTTATTAATAAGGGGGCAATTATCAAGGAACTGAATAATCTTGAAGAAAATTCCTATCTTATAATGGATGTAAGTAAAACCCATTACCTGGATAGTGATATTATAGAAATCCTGGATGATTTTAAAATCAAGGCAGAAGAAAGAAACATTAACATAAAGATCATCTCTGAAAGAGGGGTAGTGGAAAACCCTGAAAGTTATCAGCAGTTTTTCATGACACCGCGCCCGGCCTAAAAATGCCGCCGCTGTAATCCTCATATAAAACCAATTGTAGAACTTAATTAAGCAATTATGATTAAAGATATTATTAATAAAGAAAAACAGGATAGTCTAACTCCAGATGCGGTATTAAATGCATTAATGACCGGAAATGAAAGATTTACCGGAAAAGATATGCTTCAAAGGGATTATTTAAGCCAGGTAGATCAAACCAGTGGCGGGCAGTGGCCCCAGGCAGTGGTTTTGAGCTGTATAGATTCCCGGGTGCCGGTAGAAACCGTTTTTGACCAGGGAGTAGGGGATATTTTTGTTGCCAGGGTAGCGGGGAACTTTGAAAATACTGATATTCTGGGAAGTATGGAGTATTCCTGTAAAGTAGCGGGAAGTAAGATTGTTTTCGTTCTGGGACATGAAGCCTGTGGAGCGGTTAAAGCGGCCTGTGACAATGTAGAGCTTGGAAATATTACCCATCTGCTGGGGAATATCAAACCTGCGGTAGAGGCTACGGAAACAAAGGGAGAAAGGAATTCAAAAAACGATTCTTTTGTAGCTGATGTTGTAGCGAACAACGTAAAAATGACCATGCAGAGAATCAGGGAAAAAAGCCCTATTCTCAAGGAAATCCGTGTTCCGTAGATAACTCTACTAAAGATATCTCTTCCAAGGTCATCAGTTCCAAAAAAATGTTCTGCAGATGGAGGAAGCAAAGTTTTACTTGAATTTATTTCTAGTGGATCATGAGTAGCAAAAAAAGGTGCAAATACGGCTGTAATCACAAGAAGTACTAATACAAAACCTCCAACTGTTGCAATAACACTTTCTTTGCTGCCTTTTTTTATACTAATAACACCTTCTGACATTTTAGTAAAAAGCGATACGTGATGGGGTAAAATGCTAATTTCTCCATTTGGAGTCTGTAGTGAAATTTCATCAACACTATCTTCGTAAACTACTCCTTCGGGGGAAACAACGCTTAA
>JBEPWW010000101.1:0-8308 GCA_041642215.1 Salinimicrobium sp.
CCTCCTGAAAGATCTTATTTGCTTTATCTGAAAACATTTTGTTGAATTTCGATTTTTTATTGATGCCCGTATTTGTGAGCAGATTACTTTTTGAAGAAAGGTTTTTCAACCTCTTATAGGTTTGTGTGCAAAGGTATTATATTTTCAAATAGTACACCTATAACCGTAAAAAAACAGGATCAAAACCAGATAAGGATCACTACCGGCAGTAATATGATCACCCCCAGCAGGATTTCCCTAAACCATTTATCATGAAGCATCTGAAAGTAGTTCGTGACCATAATGGCCAGGGGTGCAAGGAAAAATAAAAGTTCACTGGTATCCTTGGTGGGCGCCATAATGGCAAGGAAAAGAGCTGCCTGCAGGGTAACAAAGACCAGCAAAAGAGATGCTTTTAAATTAGATCCGGCCTTTTGGATCACGACCATAAAAAAAAAGGATGACCAAAGGGTAAGGGCAAGCAGGAATGCCACAGGTATGAGGTTGGACGGTTCCCTGTAAGCCAAAAAATCAAAATTGCTGGCTTGATACCAATCCTGTATGGTATAAAAACTATCATTGAACAAAAGGTCTCCGGTCGTGACCAGGGAAAGTAAGATCAAAAAAGCAACCGCGGGTACCAGTAAGGTCTTAAGGTTTAGGCCTGAATATAACAAAATGCCAACAAACACCACCAGTAGGAAAAGCACAGACCAGAAATAGAACAGGGAGGCCACCAGGATCCAGAAGGTGGCATCAAATACTTTTTGAATGGTTTCCCGCTGAGATCTGAGACTGATAATTCGGCGAAATGCCAACAACACAAAGAAATTAGCTATGATAACCTCATCGTTTTGAAGGGTTTGCACAAGCATGCTTACAAATCCGGCAAATAAAATGGTCTTATATGCATTTCGCGAGGTGAGTTCGTTCCTTTTGGCGACAAAATTTACCAGGATAAGGCTTAACAACAATAAAATAAAAACACCCGTCTCCCTCAGTATACCCAGAAAGGACTGGGAGAATATGTTTTGGACCCCCACCAGCATATAGAACACCAGCATATAGACAACAGCAACAGTGAAATTTATGGGTTTTGATTTGCTAAAAAAGCTTGTTAGCATTGGGGTTTTTTATATTTTTGTGGTTTAAATATAATTACTATGAAAGATATCTTCGAAGGTATACAATCGTTTTTTGAGGATTTTGCATTTGCCCCTTTAGATTATTTGCGTAACCTGGAACTCGATAGTTGGTTTTTGGCCAACCTGATGAACTGGATTTTCATTATCATTGGTATCGTGGCATTAGCCTACTGGCTTAAGCAGTTAAAGAAATTCAAGGACAACAACGAAGAGAACACAGATTCTACTTCACATTCCTTCTTAAGCTAGGTCAAAACCCAGGTCCTTTCTAAAATACATCTTATCGAAATGTAGCTTTTCTGCATTTTGATAAGATTTTTTTAGTGCCTGTTCGTAATCATCCCCAAAAGAGGTGATAGCGATCACCCTCCCTCCGCTAGTTACTGTTTTTCCGTTTTCTAGAGAGGTTCCGGCATGAAAGATCAGGGAACCTTCTATGGTTTCCAGTCCGGTGATTTCCTTCCCTTTCTCATAAGCCTCCGGATAGCCTCCTGATACTAACATAACGGTAGCTGCAGCCTTTTCCTCTGTTTCCAAATGAACTTCTTTTAATTTCCCTGCAGAGACTTTTTCCAGGATCTCAACAAGATCAGACTTTATACGCGGCAACACCACTTCGGTCTCGGGATCACCCATTCTAACGTTGTATTCAATAACAAAAGGCTCATCCCCTACTTTTATCAACCCGATAAAGATAAATCCTTTATAACTGATTTTCTCCGTCTTTAAACCTTCAATGGTAGGTTTAATGATGCGTTGGTCCACCTTGTCCATAAAAGCCGCATCGGCGAAAGGCACGGGGGAGATAGCACCCATACCCCCGGTATTTAGACCGGTATCCCCTTCCCCTATCCTTTTGTAGTCCTTGGCAGTTGGAAGGGTGATATAATCTTTCCCATCTGTGAGCACAAATACACTTAATTCTATTCCATCCAGGAATTCTTCTATGACCACAGTAGAACCTGCTTTTCCAAATTTTTCATGCGTGAGCATGTTTTCCAGTTCGGTTTTGGCCTCCTCCAGCTCTTTGAGGATCAACACCCCTTTTCCCGCTGCGAGCCCATCTGCTTTTAGCACGTAAGGAGGATCAAGGGTTCCTAGGAATTCCTTTCCGGCTGCGACACTTTCCGCAGTAAAACTTTGGTAGGCAGCCGTGGGTATTTTGTACATCGCCATGAATTCCTTTGCCCTTTCCTTGCTCCCCTCCAGCAATGCCCCCCTTTTTGAGGGACCTATTACCGCAATTTCCTTTAGTTCTTCATCTTCGGAAAAGAAATCAGATATCCCCTGCACCAGTGGATCCTCGGGTCCCACCACAAGCATTTTCACCTCTTCCCGTAAGACAAATTCTTTTATGGCCGTAAAATCGGTCACTGAAATGTCAACGTTGGTCGCTATTTTTGCAGTACCTGCATTCCCGGGGGCTACGAACAATCTATCGCATTTTGAACTTTGGGATATCTTGTAAGCAAAGGTATGTTCACGACCGCCTGCACCTAATATGAGTATATTCATTTCAGAAATGGTTTTAATTCTTGTGCCAAAAATAATTGTTTGTAAATTGAAGCACCAATTAATTGGGATAAAAAACAATAATATTTAAGGATTGAACTGGTTTAGCCTCTCATTGCAACTCAATAGATTTCCCATTAAAAAGGCACGTGCCGTTTTGGAGGAGATCAAGCAGATCCCGCAGGAAGGTTACGCGGCCTATGTGGAGGAAAAAAAACAGGAAATCGTGGAATATCACCTGAAGCATACGCCTTTCTACCGCAATTTCTTCGGAAAGAACCGCTTCACCACCTGGGACGAAGTGCCCATCATGAAAAAATCGCATTTGCAGCGGCCTCTGGAAGAGCGGTTAAGCCGAAAGTTCAAACCCAAGAACGTGCATATTAGTCAAACATCAGGTTCCAGCGGGCATCCTTTTGTTTTTGCCAAAGACCGATTTTGCCATGCCCTCTCCTGGGCAGAGTTCATTGACCGATACCAGTGGTTCGGGATCGACCTTGACCAATCCGTACAGGCCAGGTTCTATGGCATACCCTTGGACCGCATAGGCTATTTTAGAGAACGGCTGAAGGATAGGTTCGGCTTCAGGTACAGATTTCCCATTTTCAATTTGAACGAAGAAAAAATGGAGGAATTCCTCCTGGACTTTCAAAAGAAGAAATTCGATTATATCAACGGTTACACCAGTTCCATTGTGCTTTTTGCCAAGTTTCTTCAAAAAAAAGGATTGAACCTCAAGGAGGTTTGTCCAAACCTCAAGCTCTGCATCGTTACCAGCGAAATGTTCTTCGAAGAAGACCGGCAGTTACTGGAAAAACAATTTGGCATACCTGTGGTCAACGAATACGGGGCCAGTGAACTCGGGCTCCTGGCTTTTGAAAACCCCAGAAATGAATGGGTTTTTAACAGTGAGACCATGTTTGTGGAAATTCTCGATGAAGCAGGAAATACACTGCCTCACGGGGAGGAAGGAAGGATCATTATCACCTCCCTATACAACAGGGCGCACCCGTTCATTCGTTATGATATTGGCGATACCGGTACCCTGGATCCCGCCAGCAGCCTTAAAAAACCTGTTTTAAAGCACCTGCTGGGGCGCACCAATGATGTGGCCATATTGCCCAGCGGAAAAGTGGTTCCCGGCCTCACCTTTTACTACGTTACCAAAAGTGTAATAGAAAAAGACCAGCAGGTGAAGGAGTTTGTTGTACAGCAAACCAGTACCAGTACTTTTAAGATCATCTATGTTGCCGAACAGGAACTAAGACCATTGCAGCTCAAAAAGATCAGGGAATCAATGGAAAAGTATCTGGAGAAAGGGCTGGACCTGGAATTTAGCCACAGAGCCACGCTTAACCGGAGCAAGCGGGGAAAATTAAAGCAGTTCGAATCACTTCTGTAAAGGAATATTCTGTTTGCTTTTGACAAAGAATTGCTCCACCAGGAACCGCTGTATCCAAATACTGCTCTTTACAGCCGAAAAACCCAGGACCTCTCTGTAAACTTTGTAATTATATTGCAACATTTCCCGCTTATTTCCAGAAATGGAATTTTTACGCACCCGGTAAGAAGCTAAAGGCTCCTGAATTCCCAGGGCCCCGCCTGCCTTTTTAACGGCCAGCAGCCACAGGGCCCAGTCCTGACGTTTCCTGATAAGGGGAGAATAGACCTTTCCCAGTTTTCGCGCGTTATAGATCCCCGTTAAATTCCCGATATAATTTGCCTTTAATAGTTTTTCGAAACTTAAGGATTTTAGTGCTTTAATCATTCGGCCAAGGCTTTCCCCCTGTTCATCCATAAGTTCATAACTGGAATAGCAAACAGCCGCCTCATAGCTTTTCATCAAGTTTAGCTGCCTTTCAAGCTTATGAGGGAACCAGATATCATCGGCATCGAGAAAGGCGATAAAATCACCTTCTGAAGCTTTTATACCTATGTTCCTGGCAAAACCTGTTCCCTGATTGGCCGGTAATTTATGCAGCCTTATACGGTCATCAACCTTCATGAACTCCTCTGTTATCTGGGCAGTTGCGTCCCGGGAGGCATCATCAATGACCAGAAGCTCCCAGTTGCTGTAGGTTTGTTTTTGTACAGAGATGATGCTTTGCGCTATAAATTCAGCAGCCTCACAGGCCGGCATTACAATAGATACCAGTGCTGCATTATTCATGAACCGGATTTTTTTATGCCCCTCGGGATCTTGTACATCAAAAATAGTTTATAATGGAACCAGAGGCCAAAGTTCTATTTTTTTATATGACCTGAAAAATCTTTATGTTCACTTTTATTGAGTTCTTCCCTGCTGAGGCTTTTAAAATAGTCATAGGTCTTTTGCATTCCTTCCTGTCTGGACACCCTGGGTTCCCATCCAAGAATTTCCCGGGCTCTCGTAATATCAGGCTGTCGCTGCATGGGGTCATCCTGGGGCAAAGGTTTGTACACTATTTTTTGATCTGTTCCGGTAAGATTGATGATCTCTTCGGCAAAATCCCTGATGGTGATCTCGTGTGGATTGCCGACATTCACCGGTTCTGAATAATCACTAAGCAGCAGTCTGTATATCCCGTCTACCTGGTCATCCACGTAACAAAAAGACCGCGTCTGTGAGCCGTCTCCAAAGACAGTAAGATCTTCTCCACGAAGAGCCTGCCCAATAAATGCGGGGATCACACGGCCGTCATTTAACCTCATCCTGGGGCCGTAGGTATTAAAGATCCTTACTATGCGTGTTTCAAGTCCATGGTAGCGGTGATAAGCCATGGTAATGGATTCCTGGAAACGCTTGGCTTCGTCATACACTCCTCTGGGACCAATGGAATTTACGTTTCCGTAATATTCCTCTGTCTGTGGGTGTACGAGAGGGTCTCCATACACTTCAGACGTAGAGGCAATGAGGATCCTGGCTTTTTTTTCCTTTGCCAGACCCAGTAGGTTATGGGTTCCTAAAGAACCCACCTTAAGGGTTTGTATGGGAATCTTTAAATAATCAATAGGACTTGCCGGAGAGGCAAAGTGCAGGATATAATCCAGTTTTCCCGGAACGTGTACAAAGGTGGTCACGTCATGACGGTAAAATTGAAAATCCTCCAGTTTAAACAGATGTTCAATATTGCGAAGATCACCCGTAATCAGGTTATCCATTCCTATGACCTGGTAACCTTCCTGAATAAATTTATCACAAAGATGGGAACCTAAAAAACCGGCTGCCCCGGTAATTAATATCCTTTTTTTCATTTTTGGTGGTTTGCTGGATTGAAATTAAGTAAAATTTGGCGGTATGCAACTTTCTATCGCCATGCCTGCGCATAATTAACCATATTTTTAGAAAACCTGCTTCACCCGGCACCTGCTGTTCGCGGCTTCAATAGTATTTAAGTCCCCGGTTTTAAGAAGAGTTTATCTTTTTACATCCTGCATTTAACCACATATTATTTAAATTTAGAAGACTACCAACAATTTATATAATGATGAAAAAGAAATTTTTACCTGATCTCCATGTCAACATAAGTGATTCTGAGCGTGCGGTCTCGGTATTGGCCGGGGCCTATCTGGTCTATGATGCTTTGGCTAAAAAAGAAAAAAGCATTTCAGAAGCTATCCTGGCGGGAGCTTTATTGTATCGCGGCATTACAGGCCACAGTGCTTTTTACAGTGCCATAGGAAAAACAAAACCGGATAACCGCAGCCGGAATGTAAATATCCAGATCACACAAACCGTTAATAAACCGCGTAAGGAAGTATATGAGTTTTGGCGCAGGCTGGAAAACCTGCCATTATTCATGGAACACCTGGAAAGGGTGGAAAGCCTCAATGACAGCATTTCGGTATGGGAGGCTAAACTGCCGGGAGGAATGGGCAGCTTCAGGTGGAAAAGTGAGGTTGTAAAAGAAAGACCTTATGAATTGCTGGGATGGCATTCGCTTCCCGGTTCCTCTATTGTGAACGCGGGAAAGATAGAATTTAAAGATGTACCGGCGGGAACTGAGATCCATGTTGTGATCTCTTATCATGCCCCCGGCGGAATACCCGGGGAAGGGGCAGCAAGATTTCTTAACCCCTACTTTGAGGAACTGCTAAAAGAAGACGTGAGGAATTTTAAATGGTATATTGAAAAGGACCTGGTGAAGTAAGCTCCAGACCATGAAAGGCCGGTAGGAATTTTCCTGTATTTGCCCTAAAATTTCAGAGGTCATCTCCTTTATAGAGCCTAGCCAGGCTTTCCTTCCACGAAGAAATGGGTCTTTTAAAGGTACGAAGCGTCTTATTTTTGCTTAACACGCTATAAGCAGGTCTCTCAGCCAGGGTAATGAAATCATTGTTTTCATTTAGGTTGATCTCCCCCTGCTTTCCGGAGAGGGATAGGATCTCCTTTGCAAAATCATACCAGGTTCCCTCTCCCAGATTACTGTAATGGTAGATCCCGTAGTTGGTATTTCCTTCGGCAACCAGTTCCAGGACATAACAGGCCAGATCATAAGCATTGGTGGGCGTTCCCTGTTGGGTGGTGGTAATATTGAGCGGTTCCCCCTGTTCAATCTTTTTCCTGATAGTATTCAGGAAATTATTTCCAATATCTGAATAAAGCCAGGAAGTCCTGAAAATAAAATATTCCTCGAGGTGATTCTTTATATAATCCTCCCCAAGCAATTTGGAAGCTCCATAGACATTTAAAGGGTCGGTGTCTTCCTCTTCATTGTAGGGCGCAGATTTCTTACCATCAAAAACATAATCGGTTGAGAAATGAATAAGGGTAATCCCGTATTCACTACACAGTTCAGCCAGATTCTTAACGGCTTCCCCATTTACCAGGTAAGCCATTTCCTGTTCTTTTTCAGCCTGTTCCACTGCGGTATAGGCAGCACAATTGATGCAGTAGTCAAATTCGTTCTTTCTCAAAAAAGCACTCACCACTCCAAACTGGGTGATGTCCAGATCCTGAGATGTACAGAAAGTAAAATCAAGTTCCGGAAATCGGCTGGCAAATTTCTTAAAACATTGCCCCAGTTGACCCGATGCTCCTGTTACAAGTACCTTAATCATATCTTCAATTCTTTTAGTGTAGGGAGTATGATATCTTTATCAGACAAGATCATATCTTCTTCCGGAAAACCCCAGTCTATACCTAGGTGCGGATCATTCCACCTGATTCCAGACTCTGCTTCCTTTTTGTAGTACCGATCACACTTATAGGCAAAAACGGAGACTTGTGAGAGCGTAAGAAAACCATGGGCGAATCCCGCGGGCACAAACATCTGAAGATTATTGTCACTGCTCAAGATTACTTTATAAGACTGTCCGAAGGTGGAGGATTCCGGCCGCAGATCAACTACCACATCCAGCACCTCTCCCATAACAGCCCGAACCAGTTTTGCCTGTGCAAAAGGACCGGTTTGAAAATGCAATCCTCGCAGCACCCCTCTTTCTGAGGTAGATTGATTGTCCTGAACAAAATCTATTTCTAACCCGGTTGTTTCTTCAAAACGTTCGTGATTATAACTCTCATAAAAGGTTCCTCGGTGATCCTGAAACACAGTAGGTTTAAGTATAAAACAATCTCTTAAAGGTGTTCTTTGGAGTTCCAGCATAATATTATTTCAGTTCTAGTAAGTATTCACCATATCCGCTCTTAAGCAAAGGTTTTGCAAGTTGCTGCAATTCTTCTTTAGATATAT
>JBEPWW010000102.1:0-3127 GCA_041642215.1 Salinimicrobium sp.
AGACCAAAACCTTCCTGATTTGGTTCAAAAAGTACGGCTCCTGCTCCATCTCCAAAAATAATACAGGTGGTCCTGTCGGTATAATCTATAATAGAAGACATCTTATCGGCTCCTATTAATAAGACCTTTTTATATCGCCCCGACTCAATATATGCTGCCGCTGTGGACATGCCGTATAAAAATCCGGAACAGGCTGCCTGCAGGTCATACGCAAAGGCATTCGTAGCGCCTATTTGTGTCGCGACATAAACACCTGTAGAAGCTACAGGAAGATCTGGAGTGGCAGTTGCCATTATTACCAGGTCGATTTCTTTTGGATCCACTCCCGATTTTTGAAGCAGGTCATTGGCTGCTTGTATTGCCAAAAAGGAGGTCCCTTTATCAGGGTCTTTTAATATTCGGCGCTCTTTAATACCCGTTCTTGAAGTGATCCACTCATCATTGGTATCCACCATCGTTTCCAGGATCTTATTGCTCAACACGAATTCAGGTACATAGGCGCCTACAGCTGTAATTGCTGCTGTTGTTTTACTCATAAAATCATTTTTATGCCCTCGTATTCAAAAAATTAGACATCCCTCCTATAAGTAATGTACTAAATCTTCTGCATAGAGCGGTGCAAATTAAGCTCTTTTTAGCACTTATTCAACTTAAAACAAAAAACTCTCACAATGTGAGAGTTTTGTATAAATTTCAAAGCTCTAATCAAGATTAAGCCTCTACTTCTTCAGTATTATCAATTAATACCTGACCACGGTAATATAATTTACCTTCATGCCAGTGAGCCCTGTGGTACAAATGTGCTTCACCCGTAGTAGGATCTGTAGCAATTTGTGGAACAGATGCTTTATAATGTGTTCTTCTTTTATCTCTTCTCGTTTTAGAGATCTTTCTCTTAGGATGTGCCATGGCTGCGTATTATTTATCGTTTAATAAATTTTTTAATTTGTTCCAGCGAGGATCGATATCCTCCTCTTTATTTTCCTCTTCTTTAGGACTTAACTCCTCCAGTTTTTCCAGTACTTCAGAACGGAGTGAACCGTCTATAACTCCGGGATGAACCCTTTTTGAAGGAACGGATAACACGATCAACTCGTAAATATATTGCTGTACGTTTACTTCGAATTCGCCATGCGGCAGAATCAACAGGTCTTCGTTATCATCATTGTACTCTTCCCCGAACTTCACAACCAAAAACAGCTCACTGTCTATGGGCTGGTCGTAAGGTTCATTGGTAAGGTCACAATACACATTCACCGTCCCCGATGCTTTAAAAGTCAGTTCCATCATGGTGGTCTTCTTTTCAAGAAGAAGATCTACCTTAAGATCTGCACTATTAAACTCATCGTACTCAAAATGCTCAAAGAACTTGTTATCAATACTGTACTCAAACTGGTGCTTTCCTACTTTTAATCCCACAAAAGGGATTGTAAACTCCTTTAGTTTCCTCATTTCATCATCAGTTTCGAGCACCTTCCCGTTAGGATAAGGCGGGTGCAAAGATATAAAAATTAATTAATTGGGACTTCTTTATAAACAAATTTCTGTTTATATCTTTTTCCCCTGTTTCTTAAGGACATTTTTAGTGAGTTCCATATATTCCTGCCTGTTCCTGTAAATATCCAAAGCTTTGAATACCGCCTCCTTAAAGGATGTGTGATCGGCCTGGTCTTTACCTGCTATTTCGTAGGCGGTGCCGTGATCGGGAGAGGTACGCACCTTTCTTAATCCCGCCGTAAAATTTACGCCCTTTCCAAAAGACAAGGTCTTGAATGGGATTAATCCCTGATCATGATAAGCCGCCAGAACAGCATCAAAATTCCTGTAGTTGCCAGATCCAAAAAAGCTATCGGCAGAGTAAGGTCCGAAGACCAGTTTTCCTGAATTTCTCAGCTTTTCAAGGGTGGGCTTCATGACCTCCTCATCTTCCTTCCCTATGACCCCACTATCCCCGCTATGCGGATTGATCCCCAGTACGGCAATCTTGGGTTTGGGGATCATGAAATCCTGCTGAAGGGTTTTGGAAATGATATCTACCTTTTTTTCGATAAGGGCTGGTGTGATCGCACCGGCCACATCTTTTACCGCAACATGATCTGTTAACAGTCCCACCTTAAGCTCATCGGTGATCATGAACATCAGGCTGTCCCCCTGTAGCTCCCGGGCCAGATAATCTGTGTGACCGGGAAATTGAAATTCCTCAGACTGTATCGTGTGCTTATTAATAGGAGCCGTTACCAGCACATCAATGTCATCGTTTTTTAAAGCCGCGGTTGCTGCCTGCAGGGATTTATAAGCATACTCCCCCACCGTTGGATCTTCTTTTCCAAAATTCACAGGAACGGCCTCTTTCCAGATGTTAACCACGTTGATCTTTCCGTCAATAGCCTGTGAAGCCTCCTCCACCCCCTGAAAGTGAATGTCGATATTAAATTCTTTCTTAAGAAAAGTAAGGGTCTTGGCCGAAGCGAAAATGATCGGGGTGCAGAAATCAAGCATACGCACATCTTCAAAAGTTTTCAACACGATTTCACTCCCAATCCCATTGAGATCTCCGATACTGATCCCTAACTTTATTTTTTCGGCTGCCTTCATATAACTTCCCCGTTTTTTATTTATAATTTTATCCCCCGCAAATGTAACCAATATTATACGAAAATGTTCACAGGGATTATTGAAGAAATGGGAGAAGTTGTTGGGCTTGACAGGAGCGGGAATAACCTTCTCATAAAGATCAGGGCTAAAATGACACCTGAACTCAAGATCGATCAAAGTGTGGCTCACAACGGGATATGTCTAACCGTAGTGAATATCGCCGGTGATGAGTACACCGTGACCGCTATTCAGGAGACCCTGCAAAAGACGAATCTGGGCCGGTTACAAACCGGAGAACATGTTAACCTGGAACGCGGCATGAAGCTTGGCGATCGCCTGGACGGGCATATTGTGCAGGGGCATGTCGATCAAACCGCTGTGTGTAAAAATGTATCAGAAGCCAACGGGAGCTGGATCTTTAGCTTTGAATACGATCCATCACTGGAGAATATCACCATCGAAAAAGGGTCTATTACCATTAACGGGGTGAGCCTTACGGTGGTTAATTCGAAACATAATGAATTCAGTGTAG
>JBEPWW010000102.1:3137-6815 GCA_041642215.1 Salinimicrobium sp.
TTTGATAACACTACTTTCCGCAACTTAAAAAAAGGAGACACCGTAAACCTTGAATTTGATGTGATAGGGAAATATGTGAAGCGGTTAAATAACCTTAACAGGGTTTAGGTCCTAACCGTTTTGTGCAGCTTATAGACACCGTATGCGAGCCCTGCAACCAGAAGCAAAGGAATATAGTCATCAAGGGGTAACGGGAGACCCACAGGAGGAGGAGGTACAGGATCTGTGCTGGCTTGAGGCTGTGGCAGATTATGGCTCTGGGCATAACATACTCCGTTCAGGCTGTATAGAACAACCATTAAAAAAGCATATTTTAGTTTTTCCTTCATTCCTGAATAACATCAGCTAAATTTACCATTTCATCGTTTTTTCAGCTTTTGCAGCCGACTTTTGACCCAGGGATCCGGCCGATCAATTCTTTAACTGTCAAATGTATAAAAATAAAAAGCTAAATTTTCTTAAAATTAACTTAAGAAAGAATTTTCTTACATTTTTATTCTCTGAGGTTATTAGTTGGTCATTTTAAAGATACTTTATATTTGCTGAAAGAATAAATGCTTTAACTCATTTTAAAATAATGAAATATCTTTTATATAACCTTTTGCTTTTTTTCCTTCTTACCCCGGTGCAGCTTTCTTCCCGTGAAAACAAACAGGAGCCGGATAAGAAATTGATCATTGGCCTAACCGAGACCCCTCCTTTTGTTGTACAGGAAAACGGGGACTTCAAAGGCCTTAGTATTTCCTCCTGGGAGCTGGTCAATCAAAAGCTGGACAGGGATTATGAATACAGGATCTATCCCTCTCTTATCGAATTACTGAAAGGAATAGAGAATAAAGAGGTGGATTTCAGCATTAATCCTGTCACGGTCACCGTCCAAAGGATGCAGCGCCTGGATTTTTCTCAGCCGTATTTCATCTCCAACACAGGAGTGGCCAAAAAAACTGAAAATGTTTTTTGGAATTACTTGTTTAACCTCTTTAGCTGGAACTTCATTTCGGCCATCCTTGTCCTTCTTGGCATTCTTTTCTTTTTTGGATTCCTGGTCTGGATCTTTGAGCGTAAGAAGAATGAAGAAGAATTTGGAGGAGGGTTTAAAGGGATCCTTCAGGGCTTTTGGTGGAGTGCGGTAACCATGACCACTGTTGGGTATGGGGATAAATCCCCACGAAGCTTTGGCGGCAGGTTCATTGCCCTTATCTGGATGTTTATGGCCGTGATCATGATATCCAGTTTAACAGCTGGTATCGCTTCCTCCCTAACTGTACAGAGTATGTACGACGAAATCAACTCGGTCCAGGACCTGTCCAGGTTCGATGTCGTTACCGTAACAGGTTCCAGTGCGCAGGAACTGCTTGAGCAGTATAATATACCTGCCAAAGAAGTGCCTGATGCCGGGGAAGGTATTCGGCAGATCTTTGACGGAAAAACAAGCCTGTTCATCTATGATCAACCCATCCTGAAATACGAGATAGACCGCCATGGGTTGAATGATGAACTGGAAGTCCTCCCGCGGACATTGAAAAAAGACTACTACAGCTATAGCTTTCCAAAAGGCTCTTCCCTGCTCAAGACCATTGATCCCATTCTGGTAAGCACCCTCAAGACCATGAAGTGGAATACGCTTATCGAGGACTATAAATAATTTTAAATTCAGCCTAAGCGAGTATAGCTTTTTTCATTCTGTTTCAGATCTTCCTTTTCTCCGAAAAGGAAAGAGGCTGGAGTTATCATTTCTAAAAAAACATGCCCCCTCCCCCGTCAAAACGAGGGTTCACGACATTATTAAAAAGGGAACCGAACCTGTAACGAATCCCAAAACTGGTATAAAAAGAATAACTGGAATCCAGCTGTCTCCGCCTTGTTAGAAGATCTTCATTGGTAATATTCCCTTTTACAATATTTAGTTGATCTCGTTGTAAAGCATAATAGCCGTTGAAATTGAGGGATAAACCTTTATACAGACGCAGATCTGCATAACCGGAAAATGACAAACGGTTCTTACTAAAGTCATGAAAATAATGGCCGAACGAAGTAGAGCCACTAATCTGCCCCCATTTTTTATTAAAACTAACATCCATGGAGAGACTCTGATGAAATCGCAGTTCACTGCTCTGTAAATAGATCGTCTCTTCTTTGTAATTAAAATATCGGGGTCCGGTTCTGTACATCAGACCCAGATAATGGTTATTCGATTCTTTATAGGGAAACAGGTTATATTCTATTGCGGGGGTAATGGTAAGAGTAAGGTCGTAATTTGAATAATCAGACCTTTGGGCACTGGCAAAACCACCTGCAGACCAATGTTCATTCAAAGACCAAACGGTAGTATTGCTAAAGTTATAGTTCTCATTCGAAAATTTAATGGCCTCTTCTCCTTCCCCATATCGGTTTTGATTCACCCTGTAATTAAAATTGGTGATGGTTTTAAGGTTTTCTGCCACCCTTGAAGCAGATAGGCCTGAACTCACCGTATTCGAAAAATAATTTTGATCGCCGTTAAGATAGGCGTTGAGCCTTAGATTGAAAACCCATAGATTCCAAGGGTCACCTTCAGGTTCTGTTTCCTTACTGGCATCCAGAGGCAATTCGTTAAAAGAAATTTGCAGGTCTTTGGCCTTCGCGGTTTTAGCTAGAAACCCAACAAGTCCAAGTTTTAATGTTCGCACCAGTAACTTGCGGTATTCATCATTTGTAGCTGTTGCCTCCCGAATGAAGGAAAGCGTGTTTTCCTGACCTTCAAACATTTCCCGCCCGGCAAACTGTAGTTTATATTCACGACCACCACTTCCTGTGACTTGCGAATTGATGAGGATATAAACATTTGACTCAAAACGATCATTCACATAATCTACCAGGGTAATTTCCCGCTTAACAAAATCCTGATCGCAATAAGATTGACAATCCAGAAATACTCGAAGGTTATCAGGTCCCTTAGCGGACGCGTGTGAGAAAAAACATAAAACAAGAACAACAACAATTGAGTGGAACTTCATTGCAAACGAGGGGCTGGATTAAGGTTTTTCAGCGCGGTAGGGATGTAAATGTATTAAAAATCCCCGGAATCATCCTCAAAAATAAGAAATAGAGATTTTTGGCATTCATGAACAGGCTCAAACGGACACTCCCTTATAGAATATCCAGAAAAAACCACCTCTTCCTAGACCCGGATTCCTTCCCATAATCGGCTCAATCCTGCAAGGCTGTTTTTTTCTTCTCGGGATAATGCTCAGGATCTTCCCCCGCGAGCTTTGCAAAATTACGGTAAGCCTGTTCCACCCTTTCAGGTGGGGTTGTTCTGAATTCCCTCTTTGTGACTCCATATTCCATTTGAAGAGAATCTAATGTTTGATGTAGTTCCTTCTGGATCTGTGTGTATACTTCAGAATCATACAGGTTGTTTTCTTCTAAAGGATCTTCCTGAAGGTCATATAATTCCCACTCATCTATATCATCATAGAAATGTATTAATTTATATCGGTCTGTTCTTACACCGTAATGTCTCTTGACCATATGAAAGGCCGGGAAATCATAATAATGATAATAAACCGCATTCCTGAATTCTTCGTCTGAGCCTGATTGTTTGAACAACGGCCTGAAAGATTTTCCCTGCATATCTGAAGGGATCTCCACACCTGCAAAATCAAGGAAGGTGGGGGCAAAATCCAGATTCTGGGT
>JBEPWW010000102.1:6825-8301 GCA_041642215.1 Salinimicrobium sp.
AGATCGGGGTGAGGGCGTTGATCTCGGTGCCCGCCTCTATAGCTTTAGGGTACTGAATAAGAAGCGGCATTGCCAGGGATTCCTCATACATAAACCTTTTGTCAAAAAATCCTTTTTCCCCTAAATAGAATCCCTGATCTGTAGTGTACACAATGATCGTATTCTCATCCAATCCCTGCTCCTCAAGGTAATCTAAGATCTTACCTACCCCATCATCAACCGAAGCAATGGTTGCCAGGTAATCCTGGAGATAGCGCTGGCCTTTCCATTCGGCAAGTTCTTCCCCCTGCAAATTGGCATCATGAAAGGCATCATTTTTAGGCCTGTAGGCATTGTTCCAGGTTTCACGTTGAGCTTTGGTCATCCTTTCGAAATCGGTTTTCCAGGGATTGTGCCTAAGGGAATCGCTTCCTTTCCTTACACTCATTTTAAGATCGTGACCTTCATACATATCTTCATATATTGTTTGTAACTGCTGTTGTGCAGCAATCTGGTCTTTATGGTCCGATAAATAAGTCTTAGGAAGAGGAAAAGTCACCGAGTCGTAGAGGTTTAAATGACGAGGTGCAGGCATCCAGTTTCGATGAGGAGCTTTATGCTGTACCATTAACAGGAATGGCTTTTCAGAATTTTTATTTCTCTTAAGCCACTCCAATCCCATTTCTGTAATGATGTCTGTCGCATATCCTGTTATGCGGGTAGTATCCTTACCTGTTATAAAATCAGGATTATAGTAATTACCCTGATCAACTAATATATTCCAGTCGTCAAACCCTTCTGGAAGTCCATGAAGATGCCATTTGCCGAACAGAGCTGTTTGATAGCCCGCCTGTTTTAAGAATTTCGGAAGGGTAGGCTGGGATCCATCAAAAACGTCTCCATTCATTCTGAAACCATTTAAATGACTATGTTTTCCGGTAAGGATCACCGCACGGCTGGGGCCGCAAATAGAATTAGTACAGAAATTATTGAGAAATTTCACACCATTTTCTGCGATTCGATCAATATTAGGGGTGGGTGCCAATTGACTTACAGGATGTCCATAAGCGCTTATGGCTTGCGTAGCGTGATCATCAGTCATAATAAAGACGATATTTGGCCGCTCGCGCTCCCGAACGTTTTTCTCAGCATCTTCAGATTTACAGGAACTGAAAATCAGAAGCAGGAAGGTTACAAGGAGATATGACAGGAATGTATTTTGTACATTCATAATTATAAATTTATTGATAAGATTGTGCAAGCACTAAATATTACAGGTCCTTTTAATATTCAATTTATTGCAAAAGATAATTATATTAGAGTTATTGAATGTAACTTACGAGCTGCAAGATCTTTCCCATTTGTTTCAAAAGTAACAGGCCATAACTTTATAGATATAGCAACTAAAGTTATGCTTGGTGAATATCAACAAGAAACCTATGAAACTTTAGAGTTGGATTATGTTGGAGTTAAAGCTCCACAGTTTTCTTATAACAG
>JBEPWW010000103.1:0-8298 GCA_041642215.1 Salinimicrobium sp.
CAGGTTTTGCGATTTTCCATTCTCAGCACGGAGCGTCAGAGGAAGGCCGAAGGCAATCCTTTTTCAGAAGTTTTGAAACCTCAGGTTTTGCGATTTTCCATTCTCAGCACGGAGCGTCAGAAGAGGGCCGCAGGCACTGTTCAATATCTGACAGGGTATAAAAAAAGGCTGTCTCAAAAGCTAGTTTTACGTCAACCTGTTTCAGGTTATTATGAGTTCTGAAATGGATTCAGAGCGATTGACATAGCTTTTGCGACAGCCTCTTCCTGTTACCCGCTGCTCTTGATTAGACCTGTAGCGGGTTTACTACCTACTTTATGATCTCTTTGTTCCTTATTACCGGATAGGCCGGGGTTTCTATTTCATTAGGTGAGTGTTTCTCCAGCTTCTCAAGTACCGTTTCAATGGCTTTTTCCAGCTGGGGATCCCGGCCATTGATCACCTCGGCAGGCCATTGCTCTACCTCAATATCTGGCGCAACACCTTCATTCTCCACCCTGAAACCATCTTCGGTATAAAATGCCACATTTGGGGCGGTAACTGAGCCACCATCGATGAATTCGGGATATCCCAGCACCCCTACGAGTCCGCCCCAGGTTCTTTTGCCTATTAGGGTTCCCAGGTCGAATTTTCGGAACATCCAGGGCAGGTAATCCCCACCCGACCCAGCGGTTTCATCGATGATCATGACCTTTGGCCCCTGAATAGATGCACTTGGGGATTTAAGATCTTTTCCATACCTGAAGTTCCATCGGGCCTGTTCCGGCTTTTTTAGGATGTCTATATAATAATCTGCCAGTTGTCCGCCTCCGTTGAAACGCTCATCGATAATGATCGCGTCCTTGTTTGCCTGCGGGAAGAAGTAACGCTTGAAGTACTCATGGCCTGCACCGGCAGTATTGGGAACATATACATATGCAACCCGGCCGTTTGTTGCCTCATGTACCTTTTTCATATTTCCTTCCACCCAATCCCGGTTCCTTAGGGCCCATTCGTTCTCTACCGGGGTCACTTTGACTTTTCTGGAATTCTTAAAAGAGTTGTCAGAGCTCACTGTGAGCATCACGATCTTTCCGGCGGTATTTTCAAAGAACTCATACAGGTTGTCGCTTCCCTTTACTTCCTTCCCGTTTACCGCCATGATATAGTCCCCTGCGTTCACATTCACCCCAGGTTCTGTAAGGGGGGATCTCATTTCAGGATTCCAGTTAAGTCCGCCATAGATCTTTTTGATCTGGTAGCGGTTATTTTCTATGTTGTAATCAGCTCCAAGAAGGCCTCCCTTGATGGATTCCGGCTCCCGTAGCCGGTCCCCTGTTCCTGAAAACCTATGGTGGCCCACACCAAGTTCGCTGAACATCCATTCCATCACCCGGTACAGATCACTACGGGTGGAGACATCTTTAAGGAATGGCCGGTATTTGGTCTTCATCGCCTCCCAGTCCACTCCATGCATGCCGGGATCGTAAAAATAGTCCCGGTTCACCCTCCAGGCTTCATCAAAGATATTAGCCCATTCTGCCACGGGATCTATCTTTACCTGAATATCTTCGGTCTTTAAATTTCGTTTTTCCCCGATCTTTTCCAGTTCGGCAATTCCCCATTTTCCATCCGTAAAGAAAAGGACCTTTTCCCCGTTGGAAGAGATCTCAAATCTGTTGGCAGGCATCACCTCCTTAGTTTCTTTTTTGTTGAGGTCATATTTACGCAACGTGCCTTTTCCCTGCTCATGGGGCGCGTAAGAGAGGTAGTAAAGCATCCCTTCTTTGGGAGCCTGTAAACGGTCGTACATTCCTGCAGGAACAGGTAGGTCTACGATCCTTGTTTCGATACCTTCAAAATCAATTTTAAGGCTAGGGGCTTTGGTGTCTTCCTCCTTTTTGTCATTTTTCTTCTTCTTTTCTTCTTCCTCTGCTAGCTGAATCTTCTCTACATCATTTTCCCGGGCAAAGGGCGACTCCACCTCCTTTTGGAGGGTAAGCAGGTAGATATTGCTGCTCATTTCCATATCCTGATTAGATTGGTCGAACCAGTTCACCACCGGCCCCGCATCTGTAGAAGCAAGCATATACAGGTATTTGCCGCTTGGGTCAAAAATGGGACTGGAAACATTGGAAAGACCATCTGTTACAGGGTAGGATCTGTCCTGAGATAAAGAATAAACAAAGGCCTGCTCAAAGCTGGTATCTTTCACGATGGTGTAGGTGATCCAGCCGGAGTCATGGGACCAGTCCCCAAATAATTCACGAAAGACACCGGGAACGTATCGCGCATCTGTGGCGATCTTTTTAGTTTTTCCCGTGGTGGTGTCCAGGATATACAGGTTTCTACCATTGTCGACGAAACTTACCTTCTTGCTGTCAGGCGACCAGTGAGGGAATGCGTAGAAGCCGGTACCATCCAGATCGAATTTTCTGGGTTCTTCCAGCCCGTTCTGGTTCTGAATGAAAAGCTGGTATTCCCCGCTTTCATCAGAAAAATAGGCGATGCTTTTCCCATCTGGAGACCAGGCGGGATACTTTTCATGAGCTCCGGGGGTGGAGGACAGGTTCATGACGTCCCCTTTTTCACCGGGGACCGTTACCACCTCGCCGCGAAAATCCATTACCACCCGTGCTCCTGTAGGGGAAATAGCCGCGCTGCGTATATACCGGTCACCATTTACGTACCGTGAACGTACCTCGGGCAGATCTGTGTTGATGCCTATTTTCACCTTGCTGGTCTCCCGGGATGCGGGCTTATAGGTGTGGAGAAAACCTTCCTGTTCAAAAACGATCTCCCCTTTTCCTGAAGCCAGGTCCATCACCGGGAAATTATCATAAATGGTGTGCTGTTCCACCTCACGGGAGTTCATATCATAGCTGAACAGGTTGAACTCGCCATTCCTGTCACTTCTGAAAAATACTTTTTCTCCAATCCACTGCGGTCTGCTGTCATTGCTTCCGGTTTCCGGTTTTGGGATCTCGGTCACCGAATGATCCTGCGTGTTATAGATCCAGATGCGGGACACGGTTCCTCCCCTATAGTGCTTCCATTGATTAAATCTGTCGGGAAGGGGAGTATAGGCAATATATTTTCCATCGGGGGAATATGCGGCCCAATAGGCATTGGGGATTTGCAGTGCGGTAACCTTGCCGCCTTCCAGGGGCACTTCAAACAAACTGGTATATCGATTGGTGAAGGTGTTTCGCTGAGAAGCAAAAAGAACCGCCGATCCATCGGGAGTGAATCCCCGTACCAGGTCGGGGTAGGGATGCCAGGTAAGTCGTTTCGGCACTCCTCCCGTGACAGGGACCACGAACACATCTGTATTGCCATCGTATTCGGCGTTAAAAGCGATCAATGTTCCATCGGGTGAAAAGACGGGGTTGGTCTCAATACCTTCATCAATGGTGAGACGTGTGGGATTTGAGCCGTCTTTATTTGCCACCCAAAGGTCTTCGGCATAAATAAAAGCGATATGCGAATCACTTATCGCAGGCTTGTTCATAAGCCTCGTGTCAGTGCTGTTCCTGTCCTGGGCCTCTAAAACAGAGGTGCTGAGCATGAACAGGGAAGCCAGAAAATAAAATGAAATGCTTTTCATAAAGGGAGGTATTAGGATTAATAAAAACTTCTTCTCCTCCCTAAATATAATTTTAAATTCCCAGATAGCAGGTATTTATCCTGCCAGAGACGATAAACCTGCTTATGAACTGCAGGAAAGCATCGAGCATCCGGCTTTTTGAGAAGCCCAATCCGGTCTCTTTTGCACCAGTTCCTCAAAACCTTCTTGGGAATAGGGCTGCTTCATGGCTTCCTGCAGCTTCCTGAACAGGGTGTCTGTACCTTTTTCCAGTTCTTCTATGGCCTGGTGAAGCAGATAATTCCGCAGGATGATCCGCGGATTATTATCCATCATGATCCCACGGGAGACTTCCCGGGAGAAACTATTCTTTTTTAGCCTATCCAGGTATTTCCGAAGCAGTTCCAGGAGATCTGCTTTTTCAGAAGGTTCCGGTTGTTGGTAAAAACAAGGCTGGAAATGCTGTATGAGCGCGTCTTCATCTTCAGGCTGAGAAGGCAGGTCCATCAATAACCGGTAAAACAGGGTCATATCTGGCTGAAGTGTGGAAAGGTTCTTTTCAAACGCGGCTATGAGGGATTTGTCGTCAGCCGTGACCCTGTCCAGCCCGAGTTTTTTACCCATCATGGCATAATAGTTATTCCAGAAGAAAGTTTCATATGAATTCAAGGCTTCTTCGAGTCCTTCTGTCTCCTCAAATAGTACGGCTAAGGCATTGGCCAGTCGCCCCAGGTTCCAGTACCCGATGGATGGCTGATTTCCGAAAGCATACCTTCGTCCCGGCAGATCGGTGGTATTGGGGGTGAAATTATGATCGTAATTATCGAGGAAGGAAAAAGGGCCGTAATCGATGGTCTTCCCCAGAATAGACATATTGTCTGTATTCATGACCCCGTGTACAAAACCAACCCGCTGCCACTCCACCATAAGGGCGGCCGTCCTTTCCACAACTTCCCTAAACCATCTTAGGGTTTTGTCCTCTCCTTCAATGTGCGGGTAATGCCGCTCAATGGTCCAGTCTACTAATTGCTGTAGTTGTTCGCGGTCCTTTCTCACTGCGAGCAATTCAAAATTGCCGAAACGCAAAAAACTTTCAGATACCCGCATGACCACTGCACCCGGCTCATATTTAGCATTGCCGTTGTAGAACATATCCCGAAGCACTTCTTCTCCAGTCGATACCAGGCTTAAGGCCCGGGTGGTGGGAACGCGCAGGTAGTGCATGGCTTCACTAATAAGGAATTCCCTAACCGATGACCGCAAAACGGCCCTGCCATCTGCGCGACGGGAATAAGGCGTGGGCCCGGCCCCTTTTAACTGCAGTTCATAAAAAGTGCTTTGGGTTTTCCACTCCCCCAAAGTAATGGCCCTGCCATCTCCTAACTGTCCCGCCCAGTTACCAAACTGGTGGCCCGCGTAATTGGCGGCGTAGGGATACATGCTGTCTGTGACTTTATTCCCCGCCAGGATGGCGATATCTTCCTCCCCGGGAGTGGCTATTCCAAGTTCCCGGGCCAGTCCCGCAGACCAGCCCAAAAGCCGGGGTTTTGGAACGGGAGTGGGAGCAGCTTTGCTGTAAAGGACTCCGGGGGTTTGACGTGGAGTGCGATCTCCGCTTTCGTCCCCTCTAAACTGCTGCACAAATTCGTTTTTGAATTTTTTCTGGCTTAGTGCGGTCATAGAAATGGATCTTAATATTTAGTCATTATAGGGCAAGGATGATACCAAATCGTATTCGTCATATCGGGTATGACACAATTACTTCCCGGTTAACAAGCTTGTACAAAATTTCTTTCGGGAGCACGTTATAACTTTCTGAAAATGGGAAGTTTATCTGTTTTTTATGAAGTTTATGGGAAAAGCTGTCGGAAATCTATTTAGAAAATTAACAGCTGTTTAATGAATTGACTTTCTAAAAGTTAAACCTGAATTAAATAGTTTCCCGGCTACTTCAAAGTGCTGTATTTTTAACTAAAACCTAAAACCTAAAACTTAAAAAGAGAAATTGTTATGACTTTATACCAAAGCCGATACCAGATCCAAATGCAGCTAAAAGAAATGCTGCCAGAGCAAATTGCAGAATGTAAAGAATGTGATGAATTACCGCCGTCACTACAGCAACTTATTATGCATAACTTCCAGGCTACTTTTGTGTGCTATGATAAAAAGACCAATACCATAGAGGTGGGCGTGGAAAAAGAAGAGGCCTCAGACACTTATCCTGAGATCACGGTGCACAAATTCCGGCTTGAAGAAGCAGTCTCTAAATTGGCCAGTACACTCAGGTCTGGTGACGAGGACCTGAAATTCTACGGAAAGCTTCTTTCCGGATATGGCTCTGTCAACACCATCGATGACGTAGTGCTGGTATAATCCCAAGTCATTTTATTAACCATTCTATATATATTTCAAGGCCTTCGGAAGGAATTCCGGAGGCTTTTCTTTTCCAGATAATTTTTTCCGGGAGCATCTCTTTTCTTATAGTTCATTTATCTTTGTTTTTTACTTCTGAAAGAACATATATGAACCCCATAGATTTTATCCTTACCCGTACCGGGCTTCCGAAAAGAAGCATAAAGAACACGCTTGACCTCCTGCAGGAGGATGCCAGCATCCCTTTTATTTCCAGATACCGGAAAGAAATGACCGGGAACCTGGATGAGGTACAGATAGCAGATATATCAAAATTTAAAACTGAATTTGAGGAGCTGGAAAAGAGGAAGAAATCTGTTTTAAAGGCTATTGGGGAGCAGGGGGCTTTGTCGCCGGAACTGGAGGAGAAGATACAAGCTGCTTCAGATCTTTCCCTGCTCGAGGATCTTTACCTGCCGTATAAAAAGAAACGGAAGACCAGGGCAGATACTGCCCGGGAAGCGGGACTTGAGCCGCTGGCAAAGATCCTCATGGCGCAGAACACATCCAATCTTGAGGCTGCAGCCGAAAAATATACCAGAAAGGAAATTTCATCGATGGCAGATGCCATTTCCGGAGCCCGGGATATTGCTGCCGAATGGATGAATGAGAACATAAGCCTGAGGAACCGCCTTAGGAAATTATACCAGCGTAAGGCGGTCATAGCCGCAAAAGTGGTAAAGAAAAAAGAGCAGGAAGAAGCCGCGCAAAAATTTAAACAATATTTTGACTGGGAGGAAAGCCTTGGAAGAATTCCTTCACATAGATTACTGGCCATTCTCAGAGCCGAAAAAGAAGGTTTTGTAAAGGTCAAGGTTGAAGTGGATAAAGAAGAGGCTTTCCAGATCGCTGCAGGATATTTTCTCAAAGAGCCAGATAATTCCTGTACCCCTCATGTGGAAGAAGCAATAGCAGATGCTTTAAAACGCCTTTTGAATCCGGCCCTTTCCAACGAGGCGATATCTGCGGCAAAGCAAAAGGCAGATGATGAAGCTATTAAAGTTTTTGCCGATAATTTGAAGCAACTTCTTTTGTTGCCGCCGTTGGGGGAGAAAAGGATCCTGGCCATCGATCCAGGGTTTAAATCGGGCTGTAAACTGGTATGCCTGGATGAAAACGGCAGGTTGCAGCATAACGAGACCATCTTTCCACATCCTCCTCAAAAGGAAGTGAGTATGGCCTCCAAGAAAATAAAATCGCTGGTAAACGCTTATCATATTGAGGCCATCGCTATTGGGAATGGTACGGCTTCCAGGGAAACAGAATTTTTCATAAAAAAGATACCCTTTGACCGCGATGTGCAGGTATTTATCGTGAATGAAGCCGGAGCTTCTGTCTATTCTGCCTCCAAAACAGCCCGAAAGGAATTCCCTGATTATGATGTCACCGTTAGGGGTGCCGTGTCCATTGGTCGCCGCCTGGCCGATCCACTGGCCGAACTGGTGAAGATCGACCCTAAAGCAATAGGGGTGGGGCAGTATCAACATGATGTGGACCAGGGGAAACTTAAGAATGAACTGGACCGGGTCGTGGAGAGTTGTGTCAATGGGGTGGGAGTGAATGTTAATACCGCCAGTGAGGCCCTGTTAGGTTATATTTCGGGGATCGGGCCTGCCCTCGCCGAAAATATCATTCAGTACCGCAGTGAAAGAGGCAGTCTTTCTACCCGTAGTGAACTTCTTAAAATACCCCGGCTTGGAGCGAAAGCTTTTGAACAATCTGCAGGGTTCCTGCGAATTTCCAATCCCGAGCATCCCCTTGATAATTCTTCGGTTCACCCGGAGAGTTACGGAGTGGTGGAAAAAATGGCTGCAGACCTAAAGGTGGGATTAAAGGAGCTGGTGGGAAACAAAGAGCTGCTGCAAAAGATTAAACCTGAAGACTACGTCAATGCAGAAACGGGCTTGCCAACACTTCGGGACATCCTGAAAGAACTGGAAAAACCGGGGGTCGATCCCAGGAAATCGGCTAAAGTCTTTGAATTCGATCCCTCAGTACGAAGTATTAAGGATCTTCAACCCGGCATGAAACTTCCCGGGGTCGTCAACAACATCACCAACTTCGGTTGTTTTGTAGACATTGGAATAAAAGAGAGTGGGTTGGTCCATATATCAAAACTAGCCAAGGATTATGTGAGCGATGTGAATTCTATCGTGAAACTGCACCAGCATGTAGAGGTAACCGTCCTGGAAGTGGATGAGGCGAGAAAGCGGATCCAGTTGTCAATGATCGATTAATCTAGAAGCACCAAATTACAGGTGCCAAATTCCAATTACTCTTTAAATAATCACTGGTGACTCTTTTGCCATGAAAGGGCTGGA
>JBEPWW010000104.1:0-8278 GCA_041642215.1 Salinimicrobium sp.
TGTTCAAACACTTCTTTTTCTTTTTCGGCATCTACTTTCTGCCCCTTTTTTTCCATAGATGCGGTTTCGATCTGTGCCAGTACCTTGGCAGCCTGGGTTCCACCCATTACAGCCAGTTCGGCACTTGGCCAGGCGAAGATCAGCCGCGGGTCGTAAGCTTTTCCACACATGGCGTAATTTCCTGCTCCATAGGAATTCCCGATGATCACAGTGAATTTTGGCACCACAGAGTTGCTTACCGCGTTAACCATTTTTGCGCCGTCCTTAATAATACCTCCATGTTCACTTTTACTGCCAACCATAAATCCGGTGACATCCTGCAAAAATACCAACGGAATCTTCTTCTGATTACAGTTGGCAATGAAACGGGTGGCTTTATCTGCAGAATCAGAATAGATCACTCCTCCGAACTGCATTTCCTTATTTTTGGTTTTTACGATCTTTCGCTGGTTGGCTACGATCCCAACTGCCCAGCCGTCAATTCGTGCATAGCCGCAAATGATGGTCTGCCCATATCCCTCTTTGTATTCCTGAAATTCAGAATCATCAACCAGCCTGGCGATGATCTCCTTCATATTATATTGTTCGTGGCGTCTCTTGGGGAGGATTCCGTAGATCTCTTTGGGATCTTTAGCCGGTTTGGCGGGGGATTTGCGGTTATAACCTGCTTTGTCAAAATCCCCGATCTTATCCATAAGGTTCTTAATGGTATCCAGGGCGTCTTTATCGTCTTTGGCCTTATAATCTGTTACCCCGCTTATTTCACTGTGGGTGGTGGCCCCACCAAGGGTTTCATTGTCTATAGATTCCCCAATGGCAGCTTTTACCAGGTAACTACCCGCCAGGAAAATACTCCCGGTCTTTTCCACAATAAGGGCCTCATCGCTCATGATCGGCAAATAGGCCCCTCCGGCCACACAGCTTCCCATTACTGCAGAGATCTGGGTAATTCCCATGCTGCTCATCACCGCATTGTTCCTGAAGATCCTTCCAAAATGCTCCTTATCGGGAAAGATTTCATCCTGCATGGGCAGGTATACTCCTGCGGAATCTACCAGGTAAATGATCGGTAATTTGTTTTCAATGGATATTTCCTGTGCCCTCAGGTTCTTTTTAGCTGTAATGGGGAACCAGGCCCCCGCTTTCACCGTGGCATCATTGGCCACTACAATACACTGCTTCCCAGAAACCTTCCCTATCTTTACCACAACTCCGCCACTGGGGCACCCGCCATGCTCCTTATACATCTGGTCTCCCGCAAAGGCCCCTATTTCGATAGCTTTTTCTGAATCGTCAAGCAGGTAGTCAATACGTTCCCTGGCCGTCATTTTCCCCTTGGCGTGGTGTTTCTCGATGCGTTTTTCCCCGCCGCCGAGCTTGATCTGTTTTAATCTGCTCTTAAGATCAGAAAGTAATAACTTGTTGTGGTCCTCGTTTTTATTGAACTCAATATCCATTGGCTGTTATTAAAATTTTTTGAGGTGTCTCCAGATAAATGCAAAAATTCCCTGGAAGGAATTTACCTGTACCTGAAAAGCTACCCAATTTTATGAATGGTTGCTAAAATACAAAAACCTGCCAACTAATAATCTTTAAAAAATCAATTTAAAATGCGATATTTGTTAGGAAAGGCGTTCGTTTCTCCCCGGTTTTCCTCTTTTATATTGGTTTGAAGAAAACAGCAGGCGCAAAAAAATATAGTAAAATGGGAATGAATAAGAATTCGGTTTTTGGCTGGGCTTCCTTTGTCCTGTTCGTTATTGGTACGGCATTGATCCTGCTCGGACTTTTAAAGTACAGGGATTATGCTATAGGTTTTTCCACAGCCGGAGTAGGGTTTTTCGCCATTTCCTGGGCTTTTAATGCGTTAAAAGGGAGGGTTTAAAGATGGAAAAGAAATCAGAGATTAAGCAACGACTCTGCCGACACCTGCAGGGCGGGGAGGCATTTACTCCTGTAGAGGAGCTACTTGAAAAGATGCAGTTTGAAAAGCTGGGGGAGAGGCCAAAGGATCTTCCGTATTCTTTCTATGAACTGTTCTATCATATGTGGTTCACCCAAAAAGATATCCTTAACTATTGCCGGGCTAAAACATATGTGACACCTGCGTGGCCGGCAGATTATTGGCCCGAGAAAAGAAAACCTATAGGCCAGGAGGAATGGGAAAAGCTCCAATCAGATTATTTTTCAGACCGGCAGGAACTTTCAACACTGCTACTTCATCCCGAAAGGGAACTTATGGACCCGGTTCGTATGAATTCAGAACATTCCCTGCTGCGGGAAATCCTGCTGGTCATTGAGCATACTGCCTATCATACCGGCCAAATGTTGATACTGCTGCGCCACCATGGCTTGCATTCCTCTTAAAGATGGAATGATCCCGCTATAATTACCCGAAATTTATGATATTTGCTCTTTGTAAATATTGAGCATAACTGAAGGTCAGACAATTGTTTTTCAGGCAGAAGCTCTTAATAAAAATAACTATTTATGGCAGATGATAAGAAAGTGATTTTCTCCATGTCGGGTTTAACAAAAACCTATCAGGGAGCGAATACCCCCGTTCTAAAAAATATCTATCTGAGCTTCTTTTATGGGGCGAAGATCGGGATCCTGGGACTAAATGGATCAGGTAAGTCTACCCTGTTAAGTATTATAGCAGGAAAAGAAAAAAATTATCAGGGAGATGTGGTTTTTGCCCCGGGATACTCTGTAGGCCTTTTGGAGCAGGAACCTGAACTCGATGATGAAAAGACCGTTCTGGAGGTGGTAAAAGAGGGTGCTGCAGAGACGGTGGCCATCCTCGAGGAATATAACAAGATCAATGACATGTTTGGTCTGCCCGAGGTTTATGAGGATGCCGAAAAGATGCAGAAACTCATGGACAAACAGGCAGAGTTGCAGGATAAGATCGATGCCAGCAATGCCTGGGAACTCGATACCAAATTGGATATCGCCATGGACGCTCTGCGTACTCCCGAGCCTGACAAGAAAATAGGTGTGCTTTCGGGTGGAGAACGCCGCAGGGTTGCTTTATGTCGTTTGTTGCTACAGGAGCCGGATGTGTTGTTACTGGATGAGCCTACCAACCACCTGGATGCTGAATCTGTCCTATGGCTGGAGCACCATTTACAGCAATATAAGGGAACTGTGATTGCAGTGACCCATGACCGGTACTTCCTGGACAATGTCGCCGGCTGGATCCTGGAACTGGACAGGGGGGAAGGTATCCCGTGGAAAGGAAATTATTCTTCCTGGCTGGATCAGAAGGCCAAACGCCTAGCGCAGGAGCAAAAGCAGGCCAGTAAACGCCAGAAGACCCTGGAGCGGGAGCTGGAGTGGTCCCGTATGGCCCCTAAGGGACGACAGGCTAAACAAAAGGCACGTCTAAACAATTACGATAAGTTGATGAGCCAGGATCAGAAACAAATGGATGAACAACTGGAGATCTATATTCCAAATGGTCCCAGGCTTGGAACCAACGTCATCGAAGCAAAGGGGGTTAGCAAGGCTTTTGGAGACAAACTACTTTATGATGATCTCAATTTCAAGCTTCCGCAGGCAGGGATCGTAGGCATCATTGGGCCGAATGGGGCAGGAAAGACTACCATTTTTAAAATGATCATGGGAGAAGAGGAACCCGATAAAGGATCTTTTGAAGTAGGGGAGACTGCTAAAATAGCTTATGTAGACCAGAGCCATACCAATATAGACCCTGAGAAAACCATCTGGCAGAACTTCAGCGATGAGCAGGAACTAATCATGATGGGAGGCAGACAGGTGAACTCCAGGGCGTATTTGAGCAGGTTCAATTTCAGCGGAAGCGAACAGAATAAAAAAGTAAATAAACTTTCAGGAGGGGAAAGAAACAGGCTGCATCTTGCCATGACCCTTAAGGAGGAAGGTAACGTGCTGCTGCTGGATGAGCCCACGAATGACCTGGATGTGAATACCCTAAGAGCACTCGAAGAAGGCCTGGAGAATTTTGCGGGTTGTGCAGTGATCATTTCTCACGACCGATGGTTCATGGACCGGGTTTGTACCCATATTCTGGCATTTGAAGGAAATTCTGAAGTGTACTTTTTTGAAGGTAGCTTCTCTGAATACGAAGAAAATAAGAAGAAGAGGCTCGGTGGGGATATTACCCCAAAGAGAATCAAATACAAGAAGCTGGTTCGATAGGAAGACCTTATTTAGCTTTAGTTCTACTGCCTGGGAAATTATTTTTTTCAGGCAGTTTTATTTTCAGAATGCAGGTCAAGTTTTCGCGATATCCGGTTAAGTACTTTTAGGTCGCTTTGGTTGTCCAGAACAGCTGCAGTATCATTCAGCATTCTTTCTGCCTCCCAGTCCAGGATTTTTCTAAAGTTTTCATTTTGGACTCTCTGGGATTTCAGATAGTAGAACATCGTGCCCAGTTTCTGGATTACCACAATGTCCTTTTTACAGTAGGTGCGAATAGCAGCCATTACATTATACAACAGTTCATCGAAATTAACGCTCCTTATTTTGACGTAGTTGATATTATCCTCAGAGATATAAGTTTCATCGGCTTTTAACATTCTTAGCTGCAGCAGTTGTGTCAGGTAATCGATGGCGTTTAAAGCAGTACCAGGATCATTGATCCCCGGTGACATGGCCTTTACAATGACTTCAGTAATTTGTTTAAAACCTAAAACATAGTTTTCTGAAACCAGTTCTGAACGGGAAAAACGGAACTGTGAGAGCAGTTCTTTCGCTTCATCTTCGGTTAATTCTTTACTGCATTTAATAATTGGAATTCCCTGGAGGACAAATACCCCTTTTATGGGAAGGATCTGTAATTTCACTTCCTTTGCCCTACAAAAATCAAGAAGGTACTGAGTAGAATAATCCTGGAAATATCCACTTTTTTCGGTGTGGTATTCCTGCCAGCCGTGGGTATCGGGAAAGGTGCCGGAAGGTTCCTTTTCGTGTTTCAGTAATTTGTTGAGGGTGGATTTAGCTGAAAGGAAGGTCTTGTCGAGAATATATGTTATCTGGATGTTCTGGGAAATGTTGTGAATAAAATAGATGAAGGCGTAAATGCAGGCTACCGTGAACAAAATTCCAAGTAATACAGAGAATCCCGGAATCTGGTATTTATCTCCTGTAGGTTGGATGGAGAAAAGGATGAATATACAATAGAGAATACTGGAGAGGTAAATACCCAGGATCACCTGGTGGTTTCTGTCAGAAATAAGACCCGGCAATAATCGCGGAGAATAATTGGAAGAAGCCTGATTAAGCAGTATCATGACCATGGAAAAACTGAAGACCATCATAGAAATGAGGCCCGTGATGCAGGCGCTTAAGATGGTAAGAGCCGTATCTCCATTGTCCACCACCAGGATAGGAATATTGTCCACAAGATAGCGGGAAATACCTTTCTTCTCCAAGTACATCATTAAAAAAGCAAACAGGACACCCAAAACTGCAAAGAGGGAAGGGTAAAAGACGATCTTATTCTTAATTTTCTTGTAATAAGAATAGATTTGGGTGTAGAAAATCTTCATGTGGTTCGGCTTGTTATATAAAGTTACGGAAACTTTTAGAGTCTCAAAATTTGAAAGCCCGCTAGACCGCGGGCTTTCAAATTTTACTCTGCAAATTTTCTACTGTTGAGGATCATCGGGATACCAGTCTGCCAGGATTACCTCAATATTTTTATTCCCCTCATTTACCAAACGTTTAAATTCATGAACATCAGACTTTCCTTGTTTTCCGCGGTAATGGTAGGGATAAACCTTTTTAGGGGCAAAATCCAGTACTGCATCAGCCGCGCTGTCTACAGGCATGGTATAGGGCAGGTTCATGGGAATTAACGCGATATCGATGTCTTTAAGATTCCTCATCTCGGGAATGTCTTCTGTATCCCCCGCAATATACATCCGGGTACCGTCTTTTTCCAGCAGGTAACCGTTACCGCGTCCTTTGTCGTGGAATTGCCTGGCTTCTTCCCGCAGATTATACATGGGGATTGCTTCAATGCGAAAGCCTTGCCGCTCAATCCTTTCCCCATTGTTCATTACGATAAGTTTTGGATCAAAAGATTGGGGCAATTTCTCTTTTACCGCCCGGGGAACAGCAATTTTGGTGGCCCCCAGCTCAAGGGCTTTAAGGGTCGCGGCATCCATGTGATCTCCATGAATATCTGTTATGAGCACGAGGTCTGCCGCCTTTCTGTCCTTGAAAGCTTCAGCCCCTCCAACAGGGTCAAGGTATATAGTGGTATTGTCCCAGGTGATCACAGCAGTGGCATGGGAGATCGGGTCTATTTTGATATTAGCGGTATCTCCGGCTGCCTCCTTTTGAGTCACCTGCGTTTCCCCATGGGTGAGATCTGTATTTTTCCGGTCTTCGTTTTTACAGCCCATAAAAATTAGGCTAAAAACAAATACATTGAATAACTGCTTCATTATGATCAGTTTTTATTAAAAATAATCATAATGAAGCTTTTAGCCATGGATTTAATAGAATATTAAGAGAGTTCCAGTTTCATTTTTATATCTCCCCGGGCATAGGGGTTGTTCTGTTCTATCGGGATCTCCTCAAAACCAAATTTTCTGTAGATGTAAATGGCGTTCTCCAGTTTTCTATTGGAATAGATGATCAGGGTTTTCCAGTTCTGTTCCTTCGCATAGTTCAGAGTGTGGGCCATAAGTTTTTGCCCAATGCTTCTTCCCTGTGCCCTGGGGGCTACAGCCATTTTGGTCAACTCAAAAACGCCTTCCTCTATTTTCATCAAAGCCACGGTCCCTATGATTTCGTCCCCGTCTTTTACAAAAAAAATATTTCCACCCGGTTCTATGATATATTTTCCAGGGTTTCCCAGGACTTCTTCGTCATGCGGTTCTACCCAGAAGTATTTTTCAAGCCATTCAATATTGAGACTCCTGAAGTCTCCCGCGTATTGCGATTCAAACGAAATAATTTCCATATTAGTCTCCTATTTCCCTTTTTTGCCAGGGCCATTTTCCTTCCAGTTCCACTTGTAGGGACAGACTCAGGAAGGTTCGTATTAAAACTATTACACCAAGCACAAGCACCTTATCCATGCTGGGATTCATGGTGACGGTGGCGATGATATCCCCGGCAACCAGAAATTCCAGTCCCAGGAGTATGGCCTTGCCCAGGTCATGCCTAAAGGTCCTGTAGGTACTTCCCGCCTCATGTTCTTCAAAGAAATAACGCCAGGTGGCTAAAGCGGCACCAAATACCATCACAAGAATACCGATGACCTCTATGCCCATGGCGATGGGTTCGATAAAAGTAATAATTGTTTCCTTCATAATTTCCGGGCTTTTAAAAAGTCGGTGACCAGGTAGCTAAGGGCTTTTCCGGTTGGAAAATTTTCTGTGGCTACGGCCTCACATAGATGAAGATAGGAACAATTTTTCTCTTTTCCGGCCAGGTATACCATTTTGCGTACTTCCTCCAGGCTAAACCCCGAGGGACTTTGTGCACTGCTGGGGAAGTTTGCCATGGCATCACAATCCACTTCTAAACCAAATTTTGAGGAACTGATAAAATTCAAGGTATCTTCAAAAGAGGCGGCAGCTTCACCTTTTATAAGATCTTCCATGAGCACATACATGATCTCGCCTGAGGCATCCATTTCTTCGAAGATATACCGAGGGGTATAATTCTGGTGCAATCCAAAAATGGCATATTTTCTTAGGAAGCGGTGTTCCCGGGCGTAACTGAAGCCATTGCCGCTGTGACGGTGCTCTAGTTGCCTCAGGTCTGTGTGGGCATCGATATTGAGGGCATTGATGGGGGAGGCGGAAGCTGTAGACAATCCTTTGATCATTCCGTAGGCGTTATTATGACCACCGCCTATTGCCACCGGGACCTTTCCCGCAGCGATGATCCTGCTCACCAGGTCGCTTACCGCCTCATCTATTTGTCCAACCAGTTCGCCGGCTTTAACCAGGTAATTGGGATCTGAGGGTTCGAGATTTGATGCTTTTTCCATTTCTTCTGAACAATCCAGCTCTCCCAGTAAAAGCAATTTGGCGGGATCTATAAAATGATTTGCCTGAACATTCAATAAAGAATCAAGACAGGCGTTCCAGGCTCCGGAGGTCCCGGGTTTCCCGTGATTGGCCCGCACCCCGATATCCTCAGGGATCCCGAAAAGCACAAAATGAGATTGTGATCTCTCCAGGTCTTCGAGGGCTGGAATGAACTGCAACGTTTCCCCCAGTTTGGTTTCCCCTGCACGGGTAGCCAGTCTATTGGCTATGTTTTTAGGGTT
>JBEPWW010000105.1:0-8269 GCA_041642215.1 Salinimicrobium sp.
AATGATCGTAACCCATAAGATAGGCTACGTACGCTTTCATGGCAAAGGAAAGAATTGGTATGACTATTACTACCCGGCCAAAGAGCTTAAGGAATGGCATAAAATGATCACCGATACCAACCTGAAGGAGGTATATATTTACTTCAATAATGACATAGGCGCCAATGCTCCCAAAAATGCCAGGGAGATGAAGGAGCTGTTTGCTTAGGGGCCTTTCTGCGGGATCAGATCTCTACCTCCAGGCCATCAAATCCCGGTACGACCTCCAGGTATTCTGTACTAAAATCGCTGATGCGCCGTATACTGTCTTTCACATCCTCAAAGAACCATTCCCCGTAATGGGTGAACACGATCTTTGGGGTAAGTGGCCCCAGCAGTCTTATAAGGTCGGGAACCCCGGTGTGACCAAAGATCCTGTCCTTCTTACGGTTGATCCTTCCTCCCTTGTTGATGAAGGTCGCTTCGGTGATGACCAGGTCCACCGGCGGCAGGTCTTCCAGGTGCCTTTTTTCTATCCAGGCTATATCCCCCGTGAACAATACTTTCCTGCCGTCTTTCTCCACCAGGTATCCCAGCGATTTTAGTTTTAAGGCATGTATGACGGGGAAAGGGGTGAAGCTGTATCCGTAGATCGTGAACCGGTCATATACAAGCTGCAGATTGGGAATGCATTCCTGTCTCTCCGGCCCGAAGAGGGGAATGCCCGGGTCAAAAATTTCCCTGTTGAACAAAAAGAACGCGTGATCGGGGTGAAAATGAGTGAAAACAACGGCTTCAGGATCGAGGTCCATATATTCGGCCTCGCCGGCATCTAGAAGGATCCTGTCATCTATAAGGAAACCGCTGTGGTTTTTATAATGAGGAGCAGAGGGCTCTATCTTCCCCCTGCTCCCAAGAACCTTTACTTTCATGTTTTGCGGTTTTATATGCCAAATGGATAGGTGTCGGGGGTGAGATGCCCATCGGGTTTCAGGTGCAAGGGATGCAGCCCCCGTGTCTCATCGATGTACAGGAAAGCGTCATACCGGTCTGAGAGCCTGGAGGGGACATAATTACCCCGTTCCCGGTGCGGGTCATAGACCACGCCCACTGCACGGTGCCCCAGCCTTTCTTTAAAGACCTCTTTTAACGGGGAGTCGTCATCAAAGATGAGGAGCTTATTCTCTGCGCCAAACTGGTGCAGGATCCTTTCCACACTGCCCTCTATGGCCTTTGGAAGCTCCATTTTCTTCATCTCTCCGCCCCAGAACTCCCCGGCGACGACAGAACCCTTGTAGGAGCCAAAACCAACAAGGACCACCCCGTCTTCCTGGTGCTGCTGGCGTACCAGCTGGCCCACATTGTGCATGCCATGGGCCGCCATGTCTGTGGCCCTGGCGTCCCCAATATGGGTGTTATGCTCCCAGATGATCACTTTGGCATCATCGTCATGAAAATCCATTAACGTATTAAGGGTTTCCACCATATGGGAATCCCGTACGTTCCAGGAAGAACTGTTGAATTTTGCCATGGCCTCGTAATATTTCTCGGCGTTTTTCAGGACCAGGGAATTCAGCTCGGCATTCAGCCCGGCTTCTCGCTCGTCATCATATTTTTCCACGTTTTTCCTGATCTCGGTCAATAAGGAAACTACCTCGTTGCGGCACCGCGGTTTCATGTCCTGGTAGGCAGTGACATAAGAATCGTTCTTGCGGTACGGCTCGAAACAATCAGCGGTCCTTCGGGCCAGGGCCGCGGTCTGCGGATCTTCCTTCTCCAGGTAATTGACGATGGATTCCATAGACTCCCACAGGCTGTAAACATCCAGCCCGTAAAATCCAACCTTGTTAGCAGGATCCAATCCCGAGTTGTGCTCCTTCATCCATTCTGCAAATGCGGCGATCTCCCAGTTCGCCCACATCCATGGGGGCCAGCGCTTAAAGTTTTTCAGGACCTCCTCAATTGAAGAGCCTGCCCCGGGCAGACCTTTGACCCACCTGTTGATCTTGTAACAATCGGGCCAGTCCCCTTCCACAGCGACAAAAGAGAAACCTTTTTCCTCAATGAGGCGCTTGGAGATCTCTGCCCGCCAGGTATAATATTCGTGAGTGCCGTGTGTGGCCTCCCCCAGAAGTACATATTTGGAATCGCCGATCCTGTCCATTAAAGGATCCAGGTCTTCTTTGCTTTCCAGCGGCTTGATATGTTTAGCGGCATTGTTGGTTTGTGAAATAAAATTAGAAGTGATAGTTGCCATAATTCTTTTTTTTAGTTGCTTGATACTTATTAATATACAATAAATCTCAGGCGGCAGCTATGTTTTTACCCGACTTTTGAAAAGTTTAAGTACTTCTAAGAAAATTTTAAGGGAGAAGGATAAGGAACAATGCCGCAAAACATGAAATACCTGCTCTCCCTACTTATATGGCTGGGAAGACTGAAGATCACGGCCGTGGATCTTGTGCCTATCTTAGTTATACCTGCCGGGAATTAAAGTAGCCTTTAAGAACAGTAATTGTAGCCAATACTCGGTTCCGGCAGGAACTTCAACCTCTTATTGGTCCTGGAACAGGGCACTTAGTCTTTGCTGTAAGGCTTCGTCTGTCTCCAGTTGCCTGGCAATCTTTTCAAATCGTTCTTCGGTCATGCCTTCCCGGGCTATGGCTTCTTTCTTGTCTTCTTCAAATGACTTCTGCATCTTTTCCAGTTGAGAGGAGATCCTCCTGAACTGTTCATCTTCTTCTGTGGTGGTCTCTAATTGAACAGCAGGGTCATTCCTGGCTTCGTAGATCTGGTTGAACCGCTGGATCTCCATTCCTTCCTGTTGGATCGCTTCCCCCATTTTTTGCTGCACATCGCTCGATTTCATTCTTAACTCCTGGAAGACCCGGGCGAATTTTTCCAGTTCCTGGTCAGAGATCTCTTTCTGGACCTGTTCCTGTTGCGATTGCTGTTCTGTTTGCGCCTGGACCACAGGAGTCGAAAAAGCCGCCAGGAGCAAACCGGCTATAATGATCTTGATTTTTGTCTTCATCGTAACTGATTATAAATTAATAAGTTACAAAAGTAAAGACTGTGCTGTTAATAGAAAAAAAATCCCTTCCCGGGACCCGAACTTTAGGAATGAATTAACCTGAAAAGGACCTGGTGTAAAGAAATTTAATAAAAAGAGGCCGTCTAAAAAGCCTGATTTACGTCAGCCTGAGCTTTTTCAGGTTCCTATAAGTGCTGTAAATAAGACTGATATGATTCTGAAATAAATTCAGAATGATGATTTCAATAGCTTTTTAGACGACCTCAGTATGTTTTATTTGGCTGTTTGTTTTTTTGCAGACTTTTCAAAATCAATGGGGATCTGGCCACGGGTGAGATCGTCGAAATTCTCCCGCTCCCTTATAAGATGGGCTTTCCCCTCATGCCAGAGTACTTCCGGCGGACGGAACCTGGAGTTATAATTGCTGGCCATGGAGAAACAATAGGCGCCGGCATTGTCAAAAGCGAGAACATCTCCCTCCTTGATCTCAGCTATGCGCCGGTTGCTGGCAAAAGTGTCTGTTTCACAAATGTAGCCTACCACAGAATAGAAGCGTTCCTTGCCTTCAGGATTGCTAATATTATGTATTTCATGCCGTGAGCCGTAGAACATGGGCCGTATAAGGTGGTTGAAGCCGGAATCCACGCTGGCAAAAACCGTGGAGGTGGTTTGTTTGATGACATTCACTCGTGCCAGGAATTTTCCCGATTCACTGACCAGGAATTTCCCCGGTTCAAAGGCCAGGGTGAGATCCCTGCCGTAATTTTTACAGAAGGTTTTGAATCTGGCGGTTAATTTTTCCCCCAGCTCCTCGATATTGGTCTCGATGTCTCCTTCCTTGTAGGGTACTTTGAATCCGCTTCCAAAATCTATGAATTCCAGGTCTTTGAAGTTTTTGGCTGTGTCGAAAAGGATCTCTGAAGCATACAGGAAAACCTCGATATCCAGGATATCACTACCGGTGTGCATATGGATACCATTGATGTTCATCCCGGTGTTTTCAACAATGCGCAGCAGGTGAGGGATCTGGTGGATGGAGATCCCGAATTTGGAATCAATGTGGCCCACTGAAATATTGGTGTTGCCCCCTGCCATTACATGCGGGTTGATCCTGATGCATACCGGTACGTTTGGATGCCTGGTACCAAATTGTTCCAGAATGGACAGGTTGTCAATGTTGATCTGCACGCCCATCCCGGCCACTTCCTCGATCTCTTCCAGGGAAACCCCGTTTGGCGTGTAGATGATCTTTGAGGGATCTGCCCCGGCCGCAAGGCCCAGTTTGACTTCCTGTATCGATACCGTGTCCAGGCCTGCTCCCAAACGGGTGAACAATTTTAAGATGCTTAGGTTTGAGAGGGCTTTGACCGCGTAATGCACGCGAAGGTTCTCCACTCCAGAAAAGGCACTGGTAAGGCGGTTGTACTGCGATATGATCTTCGCAGAATCATAAACGTATACCGGGCTTCCAAATTCTTCTGCGATATGTATAAGGTCCTGATTATTCATTCTGTAACTATATGGTGAAATTCAAAGGTGCAAAAATAATGCAGTTTTGGGAAACCGAGGCAGTGCAGGCTTAAAATTAACCACTTCTAACAAATTGTTATTTTTATAACATTTGTTCCTGCTGTGAGGCGGCTACATGACCGGGAAAAACCCCGCCTGTAGGCTTCTGCACAGATACGGCTCAATTTGTTGTTAAAAATGTAGGGAGGGAATATCTTTCCAAAGAAATTTTTGTAATTTGAATTTCTGAAAATCAACTAGTTATGGTTTCAAAACTAGCGCTATTTCCACTGCGACATGTCGTCTTTCCCGGGGAGGTCTTACCCTTGCACATTTTTGAGGACAGATATAAACAATTGATTGAGGATTGTGAAGCCAGCGGGGTCACTTTTGGGATCCCCGTGTATCTTGACAATATTGGCAATTACGGGACCGAAGTGGCCCTGATGGAGATCGTCAAGGAATATGCTTCGGGGGCAAAGGATGTGCGATGTAGGGGTCTGCGTATCTTCCGGCTCAGGGAGTTCCACAGGCAGGAGAAAGGAAAGATCTACGCCGGGGGGCTGGTGGAATTCCTTAAAAACAAGGACGATGGGGAAGAGCTGGAACGGGAGCAGTTGCTGGATCTTATTTTTGAGCTTTATATCCACCTGGAAGTACCGCCTCCTAAAATAAACCCTAAAAATTTCAACAGTTATACCCTGGCTCATAAATTAGGTCTTTCCATTCAGCAGGAATTCACCCTTCTAAAACTTACTTCAGAAAAAGCCAGGATAGCCTACCTTGCTAATCATTTATCCATTACCATTCCCATTGTGCAGGAGATCAACCGGGCCAAATATGTCATCGAAATGAATGGGCATTTCAAACATTTTGATCCGCTTGATTTTAAAGAATTCCGGCTAACGAAATAGAAAATGAGGTTTTTAGTTAAGGAAATTCCAATGCTAAAAAATATTGGTACATTCCTAGAACATTTGTTACTTTTGTGGACCATAACAAAATACTGAAGAAACACCTCATTATGAACATACACGAATATCAAGGAAAAGAGATTTTAAACAGTTTTGGTGTGCGCATCCAGCGAGGGATCGTAGCACAGGATGCAAAAGAAGCTGTTGAAGCTGCAAAAAAACTTACAGAACAGACCGGTACAGGTTGGCACGTGATCAAAGCTCAGGTACATGCCGGGGGTCGTGGAAAAGGTGGAGGAGTGAAACTGGCCAAGAACCTTCAGGAAGTAGAAGATATCGCCGGACAAATAATCGGGATGAACCTGGTTACCCCGCAAACTTCTGCTGAAGGTAAAAAAGTTCACCAGGTATTGGTGGCCGAGGATGTCTATTATCCCGGGGATAACGAACCGGAAGAATATTATATGTCTGTACTGCTTAACCGCGCTACCGGAAGAAATATGATCATGTATTCTACTGAAGGTGGAGTGGATATCGAAACCGTGGCAGAGCAAACCCCACACCTTATCTTTACCGAAGAGGTGGATCCTTCTGTAGGATTGATGCCCTTCCAGGCGAGACGTGTGGCCTTTAATCTTGGATTGAGCGGAGTTGCTTTTAAGGAAATGACCAAATTCGTGATGGCCCTGTATAAGGCGTTTAGCGAATCTGATTCTTCTTTGTTCGAGATCAACCCGGTACTTAAGACCAGTGATGACAAGATCCTGGCTGTGGATGCCAAAGTGACCCTTGATGATAACGCGCTTTTCCGTCATAAAGACTACGCCGAAATGCGTGATGTTCGTGAAGAAAGTCCTGTAGAGGTAGAGGCAAGGGAAGTAGGACTGAATTATGTTGACCTTGATGGAAATGTTGGGTGTATGGTAAATGGTGCCGGACTGGCCATGGCAACGATGGACCTTATTAAACAAGCTGGCGGGGAGCCTGCAAACTTCCTGGATGTAGGAGGTACGGCCGATGCGAAAAGGGTGGAAGAAGCTTTTCGATTGATCCTGAAGGATGAAAAAGTAAAAGCTATCCTGGTGAATATCTTTGGTGGTATCGTTCGTTGTGACCGTGTGGCACAGGGTATCGTGGATGCCTATAAAAACCTTGGAGATGCGATTACGGTACCTATCATTGTTCGCCTGCAGGGAACCAATGCCGATATTGCAAAGGAATTGATCGACAACAGCGGACTTGATGTGCATAGTGCCGTTGAATTCCAGGAAGCTGCAGATAAAGTACACGAAGTGCTGGCTTAAGCATTGCCTGAATACTATAGTAAAGAACCCCCTGAGATAAGCTCAGGGGGTTTTTTTATGGGTTGTCTCAAATTGTTCAAAATTCGTTAATGATAAAATGCATCTGTAACACAGTCAGGAGGGCCGTGGTCTTTATAGTAGTTCATCAATCAATCCTTTTACTAATTTAAAAACGAATAGTATGAGACATTTAAAATTTATGTTAGCAGCCTTCGCCCTTACTCTGGGTACGGCCATCTATGCCGCCGATCCCGTGACCGGCGAGGTGAAGGAGGGGAAAGCCATCTCCATGGAGATCCAGCGATTGCTGGATGACAACAACCTGACCATCGAGGAAGGATTTACGGTGAAAGTGGTCTTCACGATCTCAGAAGAGAAAAAGATCAACGTGCATTCGGTCCACTCCCCCAATGAGGAGATCAATGAGTTCCTTCGGAATAAATTGGATGACCGCAGGGTATATGGCAAAAAATGGCATCAGGATAAATACTATGAGCTGCCTGTGAAGGTCGAATCCCTTTAGTGGATCTCAGAAAGCACAAAAAAAACCCGGAGCAGAATCGTCCGGGTTTTTTTTGTGCCTATTTCCGTGGGTACCGTGCAGATTTCTCCCCTGCATTAGCGCACCGGTTATTTCTGAAGAACGGCATTCCTAAATTTTGGTTAAATCTACTCGAAGGGTGTAACGAACTCTGAACCAGGGGAGTCTTATTCGTGATCACGAACCAGATCATTAATGATCCATTTAATTTTGTAAGTCATGAGAAATATAAAAAGTGTGTTAGTTGCCCTGGCGCTGTTAATGAGCGGGGGAATGGTTGCCGGCCAGGAGGTGGGGTTTCCGGATGAGAGCACTCTTAGCTTCGAGATTGAAAAGGTACTGAATTCTTCAGGTTTTATTGTTGAAGATGGCTTCACTGTGGTGGTCTTCTTCTCCCTTTCAGACGATAAAAAGGTGCAGGGATTGTCTATCGCTTCGCCAAGTGTTGAAATAAACGAGCTGCTTGAAAAGAAGCTCCGGGGGGTCAGGTTTTCAGGGAATACCTGGTACCTGGGGAAAATTTATGAGGTAGCAGTGAAGAAACGATCGATGATTTAGAAAACCTCTTGTAAGATCCCGGCTCCGGCCGGGATTTTTTCAGGGTCCCGGTTGGAAAGTGAAAAAGAAAGAATAAAAAAGTTAAAATTTTTGCCGGGCTGTAACAATTGAGAAATCTCTAAGTCTTTAAAGTACAAGATCACAATCAATTAGAGTTAATTTAAATAAGTTAATCAATCAATCATCAATAATCAACAATCAAAAACGAACTATTATGGGACATTTAAATCTTTTGTTAGTAGCTGTTGCAATTACGATAAGCAGCACCGTATTCGCTAACCCGACTGAAAAATTCGTAGATGGAATTGCCGTATCGCATGAGATCCGGAAAACCCTGGAAGAGGTGAATTGTGAGGAACAGGTTGAAGTTACCATATTCTTCTCGATCTCTGAAGATAACAAGATTGGCAACCTGTCCATTGCTTCCTCT
>JBEPWW010000106.1:0-8244 GCA_041642215.1 Salinimicrobium sp.
CCCCTGCAAAATGATCTTTTTCCCCAAAATCTGTTGTTAAGGTAATAATAGCCATGGGCAATTGTTGAAATATTTTTGTTATCTTAAACCTTTATTTTTGCTAAGTTTGTAGTGCAAATCTAAAGATAATTAACTCAATTATTAAATAAAATAAACCGGCTTTTGAACGAACTCGTTATTGAACTTTCAGAAATAAATCCCAGGGATTTTTTTGGACAACAAAATGTAAATATTGAACTCCTCAAAAAGTATTTCCCAAAGCTAAAAATAGTGGCCAGGGGGAATAAATTACGCATATACGGGGATGAGGAATTGCTGGAAGAATTCGATAAGCGTTTCAATATGCTTATAGACCATTACGGGAAGTTCAACAAGCTCGACGAAAACGCCATTGAAAGGGTTCTCACCAGTGAAAGCAGGGAAGAATATGATACCTCCAGCGAGAGCGGGGAGGTTTTGGTGCATGGGGTGAGCGGGAAACTGATCAAAGCCCTCACGGCGAACCAGCGCAAACTGGTCGAGCTCACCAGGAGAAATGACATGGTCTTTGCCATTGGCCCCGCGGGTACCGGGAAAACCTATACCGGGGTGGCCCTGGCCGTCAAAGCCTTAAAGGAAAAACAGGTAAGAAGGATCATCCTTACCCGGCCTGCTGTAGAAGCGGGGGAGAACCTGGGGTTCCTGCCCGGGGACCTCAAGGAAAAACTGGATCCCTATATGCAGCCGTTGTATGATGCGTTAAGGGATATGATCCCACATGAGAGGCTGGATAGCTTTATTGAAAAAGGCATCATACAGATCGCCCCGTTGGCTTTTATGAGGGGTAGGACCCTGGACAATGCCTTTGTGATCCTGGATGAAGCGCAGAACACCACCCATGCCCAGATGAAAATGTTCCTCACCCGTATGGGGAAGAATGCCAAATTCATGGTGACGGGGGACCCCGGCCAGATCGACCTTCCAAGAAGGGTGGTCTCGGGCCTTAAAGAAGCCATCCTGGTACTAAAGGATATTAAAGGGGTGGGGATCATCCACCTGGATGACAAGGATGTGATACGCCATAAACTGGTGAAGGAGATCATCTCTGCCTACAAAGCCATTGAACATAACGAATAGCAACACCAACTCAAGATCCCCACAGTCTCCGGCTCGTGGGGATCACTTTTAAATAGAGCACGCAAAACATGAATACACTAACCAGTACGAATTATAATTTTCCGGGACAGAAGTCCGTCTATAAAGGAAAAGTAAGGGAAGTCTATACGCTGGAGAACGATCTGCTGGTCATGATCGCCACAGACCGGCTTTCAGCATTTGATGTGGTGATGCCAAAAGGCATTCCGTATAAAGGGCAGATCCTGAACCAGCTGGCGGCCAAAATGATGAAAGCCACAGAGGATATTGTGCCCAACTGGTTGCAGGCCACCCCGGACCCCAACGTGGCAATAGGGGACAGCTGTGAACCTTTTAAGGTGGAAATGGTCATTCGCGGGTACCTGGTAGGCCATGCCGCCAGGGAATATATGAACGGGAAAAGAACCCTGAGCGGCGTCCCCATGCCTGATGGTATGAAGGAAAACGAAGCTTTTAGAGTACCTATCATCACCCCGACCACCAAAGCCGAAACCGGGTCTCATGATGAAGATATTTCCCGGGAGGAGATCCTGGCCAAAGGCCTGGTCTCTGAGGAGGATTACAACGCGCTGGAAAGCTATACGCGACAGCTGTTCCTTAGGGGAAGTGAGCTGGCAAAAGAAAACGGCCTCATCCTGGTGGATACCAAATACGAATTTGGAAAGAACAGGAACGGCGAGATCGTCCTGATCGATGAGATACATACCCCCGATTCTTCCCGTTATTTTTATGCGGAAGGTTACCTGGAGCGACTCGCCAGGGGGGACGCCCAGAAACAGCTGTCAAAGGAGTTTGTGCGGCAATGGCTTATCGAAAACGGCTTCCAGGGGAAGGAAGGGCAGCAGATCCCCGAGATGTCTGATGACTATATCAATTCGGTTTCAGAAAGGTACATCGAGCTGTATGAGCAAATAACCGGGGAAAAGTTCATAAAAGCAGATATCTCCAATATTGAACAGCGTATTGAGCAGAATGTGCTGGACTACCTGGAAAAAAAGTAAAGGAGAAGCTCTGCGCGGCTTCCTGATTGTATAGGAAAAAATTAAAAGAAGGCTGTCTCAAAAGCTTATTTCACATCAACCTGTTCCCGGGGATTGGGGAATTTTCAAGTTCTGATGGGAGCTTTTGAGACAGCCTCTGTTATAAATGGTGCTACCTCCTAAGGACGGCAAGGCGCGATGACTTTTTTTAGCATACACCCGCTCAGGATGAGCATCCGGAGATATATTTACAATTCTAAAGCTTAAATTTGGGACCGCTAGTCTTTTACTTCCAGGACCCTCAGGTAATCCGGTCCCCCGTCTACAGGATAGCCTTCAATTTTGTCGGCAACAATAGTAACCTCCACGTTTAGGTACTGGTCCAGGTCTACCACGTCGCTTTTAATGGCGTAAAATGTCTCGTTGTTCGTGATGGTATGTGTGCCGTACTGGTAGGAGGTGATCCCCTGTTGCTGAATGGTTCCGGTTACTTCCATTTGATTGGTGTTTTGGGTGTTTCTGCAGGTGGCGGTAAACACCACCAGGCTGATCAGCAGAAAAGAGTTAAGAAGGAGTTTCATACTTATAATGGTTTAGGTTATTCCTGATAACGTCTCAGTTTATTTTTTAATATCCGTACTTCCTCCTGCAGGTCTGAAACTCTGTTGAGCAGGTGAACAATGGCGTCAATGCCTTCGAGGTTGATATCCAGGTCATAGTGCAGCCGGATCATCCTTTCGATCTCACGCACCTGTTCTTCCTCTATGAATTGATTTTCTTCAATGGTAATGATCTCCAAAAGGCCGTATTCGTTCAGGGAATAGACAAAAGCGTGATCGATCTCGTACGAGGTGCAAAATTCAGTGATGGAGATATAGTGTTTATCCATGGTTTCTGAGTTTTGATAGTTCCTTTAATAATTCCTGCTCCCGGGCAGAAAGATTTGTGGGGATCTTAACCCGATAGGTGACAAAGAGATCGCCATACTGCCCCTCTTTTTTATACACGGGAAAGCCCTTGCCTTTCAATTTGACGGTGGTGCCGTTCTGGGTTTCGGGTTTTACATTCAGTTTGACCCGGCCATCCAGGGTGTCGATCGTGAGCTCTCCCCCAAGAGCGGCGGTGTACATATCCAGGTCAACAGTCTTGTATAAGTTTTTGCCGTCCCTTTTGAAGGAGGTGTTATTGGTGATTACGAAGGTGATATAAAGGTCTCCTTTAGGACCTCCCTGTACCCCTTCACCTCCATAGCCCTTGATCTTGATGGTTTGTCCGTTTTCTACCCCGGCAGGAATGGTGAGACGGATGTTCTTTCCGTTGACGGTGAGGGTCTGTTTCTGGCTGCGATATACATCGGTCAGGTTCAGGTGTAACTCGGCATTGTAATCGGGACCTTTAAACCGGGCGCTTCTGCGGCCTCCTCTCCCGGCAGTTCCTGTCCCTCCGAACATGGATTCGAAAAAGTCTGAAAAATCTTCTTCCCCAAAGCCGCCGCCAAACCCGCCGGCACGGCCCTGGCCAAACCCTCCTGAATACTGCTGCTGATATTGTTGCTGCTGCTGTGAACGTGCTTTCTCAAATTCTTCGGCATGCTGCCAGTCTTTGCCGTATTGGTCGTATTTCTTTCGCTTTTCAGGATCGATCAACACCTCATGGGCCTCATTCACCTGCTGAAATTTCTTCTGTGCCTCAGCGTTGTTCGGATTGAGATCGGGGTGGTATTTTCGGGCTAATTTTCGGTATGCTTTCTTAATGTCATTTTGAGTGGCGCTCTTATCCAGTCCCAGAATTTTGTAGTAATCAATAAATTCCATAAGTGAGATGTAATTAAGGATAAAACCTTCTTTTGTATTAAAGGTACAAGAATTCATTAAAAAAATAAGAAGCTTTTAGAGAGATTTAATCATAACACCCAAAGCAGTAAAAAAAGCAGTCTTTAAACCCGTAGTATACTTTTGTGATACTCAAGTAGCTGTAAATCAGCGATTATTTTTCATTTGTTTTTGCTGCTGGTTTTTCTAAATTTAGAATATGAAAAATATACAGATAAACACGTTCGCGGAATATAAGAAGGCTTACAAGAAAAGTATCCAGGATCCTGAGGCCTTCTGGGATGAAATTGCCGATACCTTTACCTGGTATAAACGCTGGGATAAGACCCTGGAATGGGATTTTTCCAAACCGGAGGTAAAATGGTTCCAGGGAGGAAAACTCAACATCACTGAAAACTGCCTGGACCGGCATTTGGAGGAGATGGGCAACAAGACGGCCATTATCTGGGAACCGAATGATCCCGATGAGGAATCGCGGTATATCTCCTACCGGCAGCTGTACGTGAAAGTTTCCCGTTTTGCAAATGTTCTAAAGAACAACGGCATAAAAAAAGGGGATCGGGTATGTCTCTATATGCCTATGATCCCGGAGCTGGCAATAGCCATGCTGGCCTGTGCCCGAATAGGGGCGGTACACTCCATTGTTTTTGCCGGCTTTTCCAGTACGGCCATTGCCAATCGCATAAACGATTCCCAATGTAAGCTGCTTATAACCGCCAACGAGGTATACAGGGGCTCGAAAAGGGTGAATCTAAAAGGGATCTGTGATGAGGCCCTGGAGAAAACCCCTTCCATAGAAACCGTGATCGTTTACCGTAGAACGGTGGAGCCTACTGCCATGAAAGAGGGCAGGGATAAATTCTGGTTCGAGGAATTACAAAAAGTGGAAAAAGACTGTCCTGCTGAGATCATGGATGCGGAAGACCTGCTCTTTATTCTCTATACCTCGGGCTCGACCGGCAAACCAAAAGGAATGGTCCATACCTGTGGCGGATATATGGTGGGAACCACCTATACCTTCCAGAATGTGTTCCAGCCAGTAAAGAACGATGTGTACTGGTGTACGGCCGATATTGGCTGGATTACCGGGCATTCCTATATTATTTACGGCCCCCTTGCTGCAGGAGCTACTACGGTGATGTTCGAGGGGATCCCCAGTTATCCAGACTATGGACGCTTCTGGGAAATATGTGATAAGCTTAAGGTGACCCATTTCTATACGGCGCCTACCGCCATTCGCTCCCTGGCCAAACAGCCGCTCAATTTTGTGGAGAAGCACGATCTGTCTTCCCTGAAAGTGCTGGGCAGTGTGGGGGAGCCCATCAATGAAGAAGCATGGCACTGGTATAACGACAATATAGGTAAAGGGAACTGCCCGGTAGTGGATACCTGGTGGCAGACAGAGACCGGGGCCATCATGATCTCTCCCCTGGCGGGGATCACCCCGACCAGGCCTACCTTTGCGACCCTGCCCCTTCCCGGAGTACAGCCGGCATTAATGGATGACAATGGAGAGGAGGTACCTTTTATGAATGAAAAATCTGAAGGGCGCCTGGCCATTAAATTTCCCTGGCCCTCGATTGCCAGAACCATCTATGGCGACCACCAGCGCTATAAAGAAGTCTATTTTTCGACTTTTGAAAATAAATATTTTACCGGGGACGGGGCTTACCGGGATGCCACGGGGAACTTCAGGATTACCGGGAGAGTGGACGATATTGTGATCGTATCGGGTCATAACCTGGGTACGGCCACCATAGAGAACGCAATAGATGAACACGAAGGAGTGGTGGAAAGTGCAGTGGTAGGATTCCCGCATGAGGTAAAAGGAAATGCCCTTTACGCATATGTGATCCTGTATGACAGGGTGGAAGCTACCGAAGAGCTTCGAAAAGAGATCATGAACCTGGTCTCAAAAACAGTGGGGCCCATAGCCAGGCCAGAAAAGATCCAGTTCGTAAGAAGTCTTCCTAAAACCAGGAGCGGGAAAATTATGCGGCGCATCCTAAGAAAAATAGCCTCCCGGGACACCGAAGACCTGGGTGATACCTCTACCTTGCTTAATCCCGAAATTGTAGAAGAGATCATCGAAGGCACGAATCATTAATTAGTGGTACATTTATTGTGTTAAAATAATATCAACTTAAAAATCATAACATGAAAAAATTTATTTTATTGCTTTTTGTGGTCTCAATCACGACTGGAGTACAGGCTCAGCAGGTTTATTCAGACAGTGGGAACCACGGTCTCATGACTATTACCACAAAAAAGAATGAAAATTTAAAGAATATCCAGGGTACCCCTTATCTTCAGGACGAGTATCAATATGGAACGGTGAAGGTGGAAGGAAAGGAACCTCTGAAGGTGTTTCTGCGTTACGATGTTCTTAATGAAAACATGGAGATCAAACTGGATAAAAATGAAGAAGAGACTTATGCGCTTCCATTGAAAGAAGAGACGCTCTACCACATAGGGCCGAATGCTTTTAAATACAGTACGCTTAGATCTTCCGGCCACACGGTTAGAGGATATTTTATAGAACATTATTCCGGAGACAATTACCGCCTGCTGGAAAAGCCATCCATTGAGGTGACGGAGGCTGTTAAAGCCCGAACAGGTTATGAGAAAGATCGTCCGGCAGAAATGAAGCTCGAGAGTGAGTTTTATATAGTTGGAAAGGATAACGAAGTCAAAAATGTAAGATTGAAGCACCGGGACATTAAAAAAGCCTTTAACTTCGGTGAGGCGAAGAAATATCTTTCAGATAACAGGATACGCTCCAAAGAGGATCTTGTTGCTTTCGTAGCCTACCTGGATAAGCAATAATAGGAAAAAGGATTGATTAAAAAACCGGAAGTAGTTCCGGTTTTTTTATGCAATCATTTGACAATTCAATCTTCCTCTCGAAGATCGATCTCAAAATCACTGATCAACTCCAGAATGATCTCTTCTGTCTGGGAAAAATGGGGTTTTGAAGTCCTCTTGCGTTCCACCTTCTTAAAATATGGAATGATCTCCCCGCTTTGATAGGCTTCCGTTACCCGGGGATGTATGTAATAGGTACGGCAAACGCTTCGTGTATTGTTTAGGGCATCTGCCGTGGTGTCACAGGCCTTGAGGATATTGGATTTGATCTCCTTCTCATTCTCTGCATGACCCTGTTTGCGTAATTCTTCAAAAAAGATCTTCGTGGCGCTCCAGGTCCTGAAATCTTTTGCAGAGAAATGTTCCCCGCTAATGCCCTGTATGTATTCGTTGACCATTCCGCTGTCAATGACCTGTTTTTTGCCCTCCTGATCGTAGTATTTGAAAATTTCCCACCCCGGGATCTCTTCGCAGCGGTTTACCAGCTTGATCAATTGTTTGTCACGAACTGAAACAGAATGTTCCTTTCCTTTCTTCCCCATGAAATTGAATCTCATTTGGCCGCGGGATATTTCAAGATGGCGGCTGCGTAGGGTGGATAAGCCGTAGGATTTGTTTTCCCGGGCATAGCAGGAATTTCCTATTCGAATATGCGTTTCCTCCATAAGCCTTATGACCAGGGCCAGTACCTTTCGCTGTGGCATTCCGTGCAGGTCCAGGTCTTCATCCACCTGTTTCCTGATCTTTGGCAGGATCTTTCCGAAGGAAGCCATTTTATAGAACTTCGTCTGGTTTCTTAACCGCGTCCAGAGCGGGTGGTACATATATTGCTTTCTTCCTTTAGCGTCTTTTCCAATTACCTGTAGATGGCTGTTCTCAATAGGGGAGATCTTCACATCCTCCCAGGCCGGGGGGATCACCAGCTTGTTGATCCTTTCCAGGTCCTTTTTGCGCTTGAGGGATTTCCCTTTGTGAAAGAATTCAAAGGAATCCCTCTTTTTTTTCCGCTCAATGCTAAGCTGCTCCTCAGAAATATATAGCAGGTCAGCTTTCTCGGCAGCCAGGTCGGGATTGGAAAGCAGGGTGGTGAGATCTTCAGCTTTGGGGCCCATGTTTTTCTATAAATATAACCTGCGGGTCTTATATGGGCTTTTAAAAAAATGATAAAATTCAGAAATAAAAAAACCTCCTTCCGGTAAGAAAGAGGTTTTTCCTGTATTGGCAGGTGGTAATTTTAGTCGAAATAGCTAAAAGTCTCTCCTTCTTTTAGTTGAAGAATGCTTTCGTAAATAAGCCGTATTACATTCTCCACATCGTCCCGGTGCACCATTTCCACGGTAGTATGCATATAGCGCAGGGGAAGGGAGATCAATGCTGAAGCTACCCCGCCATTGCTGTAGGCAAAAGCATCAGTATCTGTACCGGTCATTTTG
>JBEPWW010000107.1:0-8210 GCA_041642215.1 Salinimicrobium sp.
ATGCCTTGTGGGGCAGGAGTGGGGGCTGGGCCTTTCCACAGCCAGACCAATGAAGCCTGGTTTACTAAAGTGCCGGGGCTCAAAATAGCTTACCCCGCCTTTCCTTATGATGCGAAAGGGTTGCTCGCAACCGCTGTTAATGACCCTAATCCAGTGCTTTTTTTTGAGCATAAGGCTTTATATAGAAGTATACGGCAGGAAGTGCCAGAGGACTATTATACCCTTCCCTTTGGAAAAGCTGCCTTATTAAAAGAAGGTGAGGACATTACAATCATTACCTTCGGGGCCGGAGTGCACTGGGCCCTGGAAACCCTGGAGAAAAACCCTTCTGTAAGTGCAGATTTGCTGGATCTTCGAACGCTTCAGCCATTAGATGCCGAAGCTATCTTTTCATCGGTTCGCAAAACAGGAAAAGCGATCATTCTTCATGAAGATACCGGGTTTGGTGGGATAGGATCAGACATTGCCGCCATGATTTCTGAAGCATGTTTTGAATATCTGGACGGGCCGGTAAAACGTGTTAGCAGTATAGAAACACCTGTACCTTTTGCCCCATCCCTGGAGAAGAATTTTCTGGCAAAGAACAGGTTTGAAGATGAACTTTATAAGATTTTGAGGTATTAGAAAAAGCTTTAGGACTTCTTTGATTTTGTTGGGTTTTCTTTACAAATTTATTGTTAAATTATTAATAATCTTTTGTTTGAGGAGAGGACGAAACGTAAATTAGTTTTCAACTAATCACTAAAACCTATATTATGATACGACTGATCGTGATTTTTTTAATCATCGCTATTATCGCAGCCATTTTCGGATTTGGAGGAATTGCGGAAGGAGCGGCTGATATCGCACAGATTATTTTCTACATCTTCCTTGTTCTTCTTGTTATAGCCTTAATTAGCCGATTATTTAGAAGGTAATTGTGTAGAAAACCAAGTCCGATGTCAGTATAGATAATTTCTCTGTTGGCATTGGATTTTTTTTAATCCCTAATTAAGAGTGATGATGAAAAAGATTTCTGTAATATTGATTTTAGCATTTATTGTAGTTTCCTGTGGTTCGAGTGCTGTGGTAAATGAAGCCCGTAGAACTATTAATGGTGACTGGGTCCTGAGCAATATAACTTATCCGGGTAATAACCAGGCAATTGATGTCCGGTTGTTCGAGGATACCAATGCCAATTGCCTTAAAAACAGTTCATGGACTTTTATTTCCAATAATAACACAGGCTCCTATGAAGTAATCAGCCCTCAATGTGAGACGGGACCACGATTTTTCAGATGGTCTGTAGATGAGGCAGATGCAGCAGCCGGAAATTATGATTTTATGTTAAAACCAACCGATGCCGATTATAAATCTACTTCCGGAAATCAGGGTTTTCGAATTAACCTGGTGAGATTGACGGATACGGACATGGTTTGGGAACAAACCGTGAATTTTGAAGGAAAGCCCTTTACTATTAGAATGAACTTTATTAAAAATTAAAAAGTAATGAAAAAGAGATTGAACAGTGTGTTTGCGCTTTTATTTGCCGCAACCCTATTATTTGGATGTGATGCTACAAGAAACGCCAGTAATAAGCAAAAAGGTGCTGTTATAGGTGCCACAGGAGGTGCTGTTGTTGGCGGTGTGGTAGGAAACCAGGTAGGAGACGGGAATACTGCTTTAGGAGCCATTATTGGTGGTGTTGTTGGTGGTGCAGCCGGGGCCTACATTGGTGACAGAATGGATAAGCAGGCAAAAAGGATTGAAGAAGAAATTCCCGGAGCAGAGGTAGAACGTGTTGGAGAAGGGATCAATGTCACCTTCGATGAGACCAGCGGAGTTTACTTCGACACCGATAAATACGAGGTTGCCGGGAGTTCCAGGGAAGCTCTGAATAAGTTGGCCAATATCTTCAAAGAATATCCAAAGACCAATATTCTTGTAGAAGGACATACAGATAGCACAGGTAGTGATGCCTATAACCTCACTTTATCAAAGAACCGGGCACAGGCTGTTACCAACTATCTTAAAAACCAGGGCATTGACGCCTCCAGAATAGATACCAAATGGTATGGAGAAAGTCAGCCAAAGTATGACAATTCTACGGTAGAAGGTAGAGCCAAGAACAGAAGAGTGGAATTGGCAATTGTGGCTAATGAAGAGCTTATTGAAGAAGCAGAAAAAAACACCAACTAATCCTGGTGCATTTTACGAAGAAAACCCGGTATATGCCGGGTTTTTTTATCTCTTATAACAAGTGAAAAGCAAAAATGTCATTATAATTGGAGGTGGACTGGCGGGGCTTACGGCAGCAATTCACCTTGCCGAAAGACAGGTACCGGTTACCCTGTTCGAGAAGGAGGGATTCCCCCACCACAAGGTGTGCGGGGAATATGTTTCCCTGGAAGTGCTGGACTATTTGGAGGAGCTGGGGATCCCGCTTCAGAAAGATTTGAAACCACCCCAAATATCCAGGCTACTGTATAGTACCGTTAAGGGAAATTCCCTGGAAACTCATCTTCCACTCGGGGGGATAGGAGTAAGCCGGTATGTTTTTGACGATCTTCTCTATAAAAAAGCAGTTAGGGAAGGTGTGCGTATTCTCAATGAAACAGTAACAGCAGTCAATTTTCAAAAAAACCGGTTCGTGGTAAACACTGGCAACAGCAAATCCTATACTGCCAACGTGGTATTAGGTGCCTTTGGAAAACGATCTGGACTCGATAAATTTCTGGAAAGGCCCTTTTTTAAAAAAGCAGCTCCCTGGTTGGCTGTGAAATCTCATTTCCACCTGGAGGAGTATCCGGAGGATCTGGTTTCGTTACATAATTTCAAAGGTGGCTACTGCGGCTTGTCCAAAACAGAATCTGGTGCTGTAAATGTTTGTTATCTGGCCACGTATTCAAGTTTCAAGGAGAAAAAAGATACAGAGAGGTACAGGGAGGAAATTCTTCGAGAAAACCCCTTTCTTAATACATTTTTTTCTAAAGCACGACCTATTTTCCAGCAACCTTTGACGATCGCTCAGATCTCCTTTAGCAGGAAGAAGGTTATTGAAAAAAATATATTAATGTTGGGAGATGCAGCGGGCCTTTTGCATCCACTTTGCGGGAATGGAATGGCTATGGCCATTCACAGTGCAAAGATCGCTTCAGAGACGGTGATTAAACATTTTAACCAGCCTAATTTCCGGCAGAAGAAATTGGAAGAAGATTATAGAAAACAATGGAACAGGAATTTCAGATCCCGGATAAGGACTGGAACATGGCTGCAGCAAATTCTACTAAGGGAATCCTTAGCAGAATTTTCCCAGACTGTTCTGGCCAAAACGCCTTTTTTACTCCCGGAGATCATTAGAAGAACCCATGGAACACCTATAAGTTGATGCTAGTGTGTACTACCCATAGAAGTGAAAAGGAAGAAATCATGGATAATTTCGACCTGCAGGGGAAAGCCCTTGAAGAAATTTTTCGTGACCTGGAGCAAGTGAACAGGTTGTTGGGTGGCAATCAAATCACCCTGAGCGGCATTAAAATGATTCTTGAAAAAAATCCTGAGATCAGCAGTCTTAAAATAGCCGATATAGGTTGTGGGAATGCCTCGCTGTTAAAAGAAGTGGCTGAATTTGGACGCAGAAATGGAATAGGTATGGAATTGACCGGTATAGACGCAAATATACATGCCATAGAAATCGCTGAAAATAACACCATGAATTACCCTGAGATTAAATTTTTGGCTCAAAATATTTTTTCTGAAGGTTTCAAAAAAATGGAATTTGATGTGATTTTGTGTACCTTAACATTGCACCATTTCAAGGATGATCAAATTCGGCAGCTCATAAGACTATTTCTGAAATGCAGTAAGCTTGGGGTGGTCATCAATGATTTACAACGAAGTCGCTTAGCTTATTACCTTTTCCAGGGGTTTAGCAGGGTTTTTATGAAGAATGATATCGCCCGACAGGATGGACTTACTTCCATCTTAAGGAGCTTTAAGGAGGAGGACCTCCAGAGGTATGGCCGGAACCTAAAGGTGGAACAGAAAATATCCCGGAGATGGGCCTTCAGATATCAGTGGGTCCTGTTCAAATAAAAAACGATCTATGAGTGTAAGAGTTAATACAGTAACCAAAGAATTACCTGAATTTTCCAGGGAGACCAAAGATGTCATTCCTTATGTGGAAACCTGGCTGAAGGGCCAGGAGGAGCGATTCCAGCGTAAGGTCATCAAGATCTTTGAAGGTGCTGCCGTGGATAAACGCTATTCTATTATGGATCCCGCAGAAGTTTTTACAGCCACTTCTTTCGAGGAAAAAAATAAAATATACAGCCGGGAGATGAAAAAATTGGGTAGCCGGGTCTTACAAAAAGCTTTAAAAAAAGCAGGATGGGAAGCAGATTCTCTTGATTTCATCATTACCGTAAGTTGTACCGGAATTATGATCCCCTCTCTTGATGCCTATTTAATTAATGAACTGGAGATGCGACAGGACGTGGTGCGTTTACCGGTAACTGAAATGGGATGTGCTGCCGGAATTTCGGGGATGATTTATGCAGAAAATTTTCTTCGGGCCCAGAAAGGAAAAAGAGCTGCAGTAATAGCCGTGGAAAGCCCTACGGCAACTTTTCAACTTGATGATTTTTCCATGGCAAACATGGTAAGCGCGGCAATATTTGGTGATGGTGCTGCCTGTGCGTTACTATCCTCAGAAGAGGATGCCACAGGACCCAGGATCCTTGGCCATGAAATGTACCACTTTTTTGATGCTACACATATGATGGGGTTTGATCTCACCAATGAGGGCTTGAAAATGGTTCTGGATCCTTCGGTACCTCAGACGATCGCCGATCATTTTCCAGATATACTATTTCCTTTCCTAAAAAAATATGATAGTAGTATTGAACGGGTGGAACATCTTATTTTTCATCCCGGTGGTAAGAAGATCGTACAGACAGTGGAAGATCTTTTTGGTGAATTAGGGAAGAATATAGAGGAGACCAGGGAAGTACTACGCTCGTATGGAAATATGAGCAGTGCCACTGTTCTATACGTCTTAGAACGTTTCATGGAAAAACCTGTAAGGAAAGGGGAGCAAGGCCTTATGCTTAGCTTTGGACCCGGATTTTCTGCACAAAAAATATTATTGGAATGGTAAAAGAGTTTCAGAACAAAAATTATTGGGCGCTGGTCCTGGGCGGGAGCAGCGGTTTGGGTTTTGCATCGGCTAAAAAGCTGGCTTTGCATGGCATGAACATCATCATTATTCATCGCGATCGTAAAGATGACCTGCCCGAGATCAGGGAATCTTTTGAGCAGATCCAGGCTATGGGCGTAAAGATCCATACGTTTAATGTGGATGCCATAAGGAAGGAGAAAAGAGAGGAGATGGTGAAAGAAATCGTAAATTTTATAGGGGATGACGGGAGGATAAGAACATTGCTGCACAGCATTTCCAAGGGTAATTTAAAATCCATGCTCGGGGAGGAACCCACACTTAAGAATGATGATTTTCAACTCACTTTGGATGCCATGGCTATTAGTTTGTATGACTGGACCAAGATCATCTATAAAGCCGGTCTTTTTGCAAAGGATGCGAGAATCCTTTCTTTTACCAGTGAAGGCAACACTAAAGCCTGGAAAGATTATGCGGCGGTGTCTGCGGCTAAAGTAGCCCTGGAGTCTATTACCCGCAGTATCGCGCTGGAATTTGCTCCGGAAGGTATCAGGGCCAATTGTATACAGGCAGGTGTCACAGTGACCAGGTCTTTCCAGATGATCCCGGGCTATGAAACACTTAGGGTACATGCGCTTAAAAGGAACCCTTTTAAGCGGCTTACTACTCCTTCAGATGTTGCCAATGCTGTTTATTTATTGAGTACGGACGAGGCCAGCTGGATTACAGGTACTGTGATCCCGGTAAATGGTGGCGAACATTTAAAATAAAAATACCAGGAGAACCTATTAAATCATTTTGAATAAAGAACAGGATCATGACCAGCCAAAAAATACTCTCCCGGTTACCGTACTCTGAGCCCTTTTTGTTTGTGGATGAAATTGAAAATATCAGTGAAAATGGGGTTTTGGGAAGTTACACCTTCCATGGGGACTCCTATTTCTATAAGGGGCACTTTCGGGATTTCCCCGTAACCCCGGGAGTAATACTTACTGAGTGTATGGCCCAGATAGGGGTGGTGTGCCTGGGGATCTACCTCGTAGGAGATAAATATGACCAGGAGTACCAGGTAGCCATGAGCCATACGAATATGGATTTTTATCATCCTGTCTTTCCGGGGGAAAAAGTAAAAGTAAGTTCGGAAAAAATCTTTTTCAGGTTCCATAAATTAAAATGCAAAGTAGCCATGTTTAATGCCGAAGGCCGATTGGTTTGTAAAGGAGATATATCAGGAATGCTAAAAACAAATGAGTAGAAGGGTAGTCATCACAGGTCTTGGAGTAGCCGCTCCCAACGGGGTTGGCATCGGGAATTTCGAAAATGCCATTCGAGAAGGAAAAACGGGTATTCGTTTTCAGCAGGAACTTAAAGATCTTAATTTCAGTTGCCAGGTGGCCGGAAAACCAGAGATATCCCAGGAGATCCTGAATAATTATTTTACACCCTTGCAGCTAAGAGGGTTGAATTCCAGCGGAATCGTTTACGGGATGATAGCCGGAGTAGATGCCTGGAGGGATGCCGGCCTGGATATAAGCGGAAAAGAATCTGTAGACTGGAACAGCGGGATCATTTTCGGAACCGGGATTCTGGGCGTGGATAAATTTAGGGAAGCTATTCATTTAATTGATGAAGGAAAGACCAGGAGGCTGGGGAGTACCAGTGTTATTCAAACCATGGCCAGCGGGATAAGTGCCTTTCTGAACACCCGACTGGGATGCGGAAATCAGGTCACCACAAATTCGTCTGCCTGCACAACCGGAACTGAGGCTGTCCTGATGGCATATGAGCGAATAAAAACAGGAAAAGCAGTACGTATGCTCGCAGGGAGCTGCGGAGATAGTGGTCCTTATATTTGGGGAGGCTTTGATGCCATGCGCATTCTACCGCAGAAATATAATGATAATCCTGGAGGCGCTTGCCGTCCCATGAGTGCGACTGCCGCGGGGTTTGTTCCCGCAAGTGGAGCAGGGGCTCTCGTACTGGAAGACCTGGAATCAGCAACACAAAGGGGTGCCACAATTTATGCCGAAGTTTTGGGAGGGCATATCAACAGTGGAGGTCAGCGAAACGGAGGAAGCATGACAGCTCCCAATATAGAAGCTGTGCAACGTTGTATAAAAGTAGCTTTAAAGGAAGCTGCCGTAGATCCAAAAGAAATCGATGTGATTAACGGGCATTTGACGGCAACCGCTATGGATGCAACAGAAATCAGGAACTGGCAACAAGCCCTTGGATGGGGAGGAAGTGAATTCCCTATAATAAATAGTCTTAAAGGTATGACGGGACATTGCCTGAGCGCAGCGGGAAGCATAGAATGCGTGGCAGCCGTATTGCAGCTAAAACACAATTTCATATTTGGAAATGTGAATGCCGAAGATCTGCATCCCGAGATTGAGCAGCTGGTAGGCAGGGACAGGATACCCACCAGAACAATTGAAAAACAGGTGAATATCCTGGCTAAAGCAAGTTTTGGTTTTGGGGATGTGAACGCCGTAGCTCTTTTTAAAAGACCTGGTTAAGAACAGCAATGGAGCCGTTCTGCGGCCTCAAAAATATATTATGACTTATAACTTTTAATTTTATAACGATGGAATCAAATGAAATAATCTATTGCCTTAAAAAGATCGTAGCTCCCTATGTGCAAAATGAACCTGCTTTTGAAAATTTCAGCAGAGAAACAGATTTTATAAAAGACCTGGAAATCAATTCTGCAAACCTGGTGGATATTGTTCTCGATGTGGAGGATGAATTTAATATTGCCATTGAAAATGAAGCTATGGACAATATGCTTACAGTAAATGATGCAGTGAAGATCATTAAGAGAAAACAGGAAGAAGGATGATAGGTAATGATGTGGTGGATCTCAGGCTGGCAGCCGTTCAAAGTAATTGGAGGCGGAAGGGGTTTTTGAAAAAAGTGTTTTCTCCTGTGGAGCAGGAGTTGATCGCAGCGTCCTTACACCGGGATCTTATGGTCTGGTTACTGTGGAGCATGAAAGAAGCTGCCTATAAAGTTCATCAACGACGGTATAAACGTCCCCGGCGCCTCAACTGGC
>JBEPWW010000108.1:0-8096 GCA_041642215.1 Salinimicrobium sp.
CTCAAAGTAGTACTCATCATCCCCTGTACGGTCGGGCAGGGCAATACATAATGGATCTCCAGCGTAGTCACCATCTTCATTAAGAGCGACTGTATTGGACAGATCAGTATATAGCTGGTCTCCTCTTTGCCCATCTTCATACATCCATACATTTACACTAAATGCCGCAGGGAAATGTCTCCCGCTTGGAGGACAGTAGTTTCCGAAAATACAGAATTCGATGGCTTGAGTGCCTTCAAAGTCAAAGAACAGGTAACCATATTGATTGGCCACACGGTTGTCATAGCAAAGAACATCTACATCTACATATTTCTTCACTCCTGCTCCCAGGTTGAAGTCAAATGGCAGCGGGTTGCTTACGAATTGAGCAAAGTCCCCGTCAGCTCTTGGCGCCATCCAGATAAGGTTTCCTCCCGAAGTCGGATCGGCATCATAGACTGCGAAATATTCAAGACTATAAGATCCCGGTTCCAATTCAAGGTCTCCTGATTCATCAGTAAAATACTCGTCTACACCGTCGTTGTCATAATCACTTGGGTTAGGATTGACACTCACCACTATGGGATCCGCCATGGTGCCCACATTCGTGGTTCCGGTTAATACAACTTCCACAAAGGCGGGAGCTGCATCTGAACATTCAGGGGCCATTTGCTGCTTAAGAGCAGATTTGTCTGAAACAAGATCATTTAAAATAGCTCCAAATGATAAAGTGGCTTTATTTCCCGAATCATCCATTACAGGATCTTCCTCTTTACTACAGGAGGTAAATAGCATCGCAAATGCTGCGACAAAACATAAGTAACTGGAAATTTTCTTCATAACATTTTGGTTTAATTAATAATTGATATTTAGAATGGTTAATTTTTTTACTTGTTAAGTAGACGGGACTAATTCTGTTAGGAAAGATCCGGTCTTTGGGTACTTGGTAAAAAAACTGCCCGGGGAAGAATTTCCTTCCGGGCAGCTTGATTTAATAACTATTCAGCAGGACATGCTTCTCCTATTTGAACGGTGAACCAGAAGTCACTGTCTGTATCAGTAAACTCATAGTACATTCCACTCTCATCCGTATTATCGAATTGTCCTGGCGCTATTGAAGTTTGCGCTGTGTCTCCGAAGTACACATGGATGTCAGCAAATTGATTTCCTGTAAAAGGAACGATTTCTAATGTAACATCGTCTCCATCTACATTAAGGATCACCTGACCTACATAATATCCTCTTTCAAGGTTATTTTGACCGGCACCAGCCCAGATCTGGTAAATGAATTCACCATCTCCTTCATTTTCGAAGTGCTCAGTCCATCCCCAACGTACATCAGTAAGTTCCAGTTCGATCCACTCAGTATCACCGAACATAATGGCAGTTTCACAATTTTCAAGGACATCACCGTTATCATCTCCTCCAGGAGTAGGATCACAGGCATTACCTATACCGTCATTATCAGAATCCAGTTGATAAGGATTATAAACATCAGGACAGTTGTCACAAACATCTCCTATTCCGTCTCCGTCAGAATCCAATTGATCTTCGTTGTCAGTGAAAGGACAGTTGTCACAGGCATCGCCATGGCTATCTCCGTCTGAATTTGTCTGATCTGGATTGTAAACATTTGGACAGTTATCATCATCATTTGGAATACCATCATCATCATCATCATCACCTCCACCAGGGATAGTATCACAATTGAATCTCAAATGCTCATAGTCCACGTTGTTAGGTCCGTCGAAATTAGCTTCAATGTCGTTTCTGCTAAGATTTCCGGTAATCACCATTTGCTCAACATCGCCATAAGCACCTTCCCAGTCCATAAGGGTTACTTCATAATAAATGTAATCCTCATCATCAGCATACTGGGCAAGATCTGGTAATGCGAAGCATAAAGGAGTAGCATATGCATCTCCATCCCCATTAAAACCTGTTTCATTTACTAAACCAGAGTGTAGTAAAGTTCCAGTGGCATCATCTCCTATCCACACATTTACACTAAGTGCTGCAGGGAAGTGACGCCCGTTTTCATCACAATAATTAGCGAAGACGCAATACGTAAAGGCTTCATTAGTTTCCATGTCAAAGAAGAGGTATCCATACTCGTTTACATCTCTTTGGTCATAACAAAGAACTTCTACGTCTACATACTTCTTAACTCCGGCACCAAGGTTAAAACTAACCGGCAGGGCAGTGTCAACAAAGTTAGCCATAGTTCCTCCAGATACGGGAGCTACCCAGATCACATCCAGATCGGCATTACGCACTACAAACCACTCAAGATTGTAGGTTCCCGGATCAAGCTCCAGGTCTGCATGTTCATCTGTAAAATACTCTGCCACGCCATCGTCATCATAATCGGCAGGGTTTGGATTCACAGAAACCCTCAATGGGTCGCCCATAGAACCAACGTTAGATGTTCCGGTTAGCACGACATCTACATATGCAGGCGCGTCATCTGAACAGGTAGGGATATCCATTTGCTGCTTTAAAGCTGCTTTGTTGGACACCAGGTCGTTTAATACAGCCCCAAAGGACAGGGTGGCTTTTTCCTGATCAACAGGATTGGAATCCTCGTCTTTACTACAGGAAGTAAATAGCAGCCCTACAACTGCTATCATCATAAAATAATTTCGAAAGTGTTTCATAACTAGTAATGGTTTTTATTAATATATATTTGAATGGTTAATAAATACACGATTATACTGCCCTTCAGTTTTGAAGAACTGGAATATCCAATAAAGAGGGGGGTGAACTTTCGGTTTTTCCGGTGAATGTGGCTCATAAAAGCTCTTCAAATTTAAGGTTTTTTAAGCTGCTTCACTATGGGGGAAAACCCCCGTTTTTGTTCTTTTTGTGAGATTTTTCTTTAAAATTATATTAAATTTCTATCATTTTATTATTTAATGCATAGACTACGCTTTCCAGAATAGTATCTGAATGTGTTCTTTTTATAATATTCGATCGATGTTTTTCTATGGTCTTGGAGGAAATGCATAAAGTTTCTGATATCTCCCTGGTCTTGTACCCCTTACACAATAAACTCATAATCTCTTTCTCTCTTTTGGTAAAACAGAGATCTTCCATGGAATTATTTGCTTTAAAATAGTGTTCGGTCTCTTTTGAGGCCGTGCCTATTTTTTTATTGAAGGACCCTTCACTTTCGGTGAAATGTATCATCATGACCATTTGCCCCCGAAGGGTTTTATCGAGCTTGGAAAGTGTTATCCTGGCTTCTCTTAACTTTTTATTCATCCTGAGGGAGGTTGTAGTAGAGGCTTTCATATGCTTCCCCCTAACAAAATTTCTTAGGATCTCGGTTACCTGAATCTGGCTCTTACAATCTAAAAATTCGGTTACCTTAAAATTCTCACCATCAGTCACAAAAAAATCCTTTTTAAAAGCATCATTCATTGCCACGATCTCCTCATCCTGTAAAAGGATCACGGGATCACTCAATAAATTGAAGAGCCCCATGAAAGAATCCTTCCAGTAATTGGTGAGACACCTTTTTTCACCAAGCAAATACTCAATTTCCTGGCAAAGGCTACTGATAGGTTCGGCATCATAGAATATGCGGTCTACATGTTCTCCAAATAAAAGCTCTAATTCTTTCTTTCTGGACTGCTCTCCATATATAAAAACAAAACTTCTGTTGAGGAAATGAGTGGATTTAAAATTGCGAAGGTTCTTAAAACTTTCCTTCTCTAGCGAAGTCATATCTATAAATACGACATCTGGCAAATGACTTAAGGCAAGGGAGTAACCTGCATGAATATTTTTAACGGTAAGAAATTCAAATACACAATCAGCTTCACCTTTTATGCCCTTAATGAGATCGGTATTTGAACTAATAAGTAGTAAATGTTTCTTTTCCATAAAATCTGCTATTTACGCCATGCGTTTTCTTTCTTCATTCGAGCTACATTCCCGAAGCACAATTCCAGAAAGAAGAGAGAAAAAATTCCCTTTCACTTACAAGATTAAAGGTATTCATTCTAGTTCAAAGAAAAACCTAAACTTTTGTGGTATTATACTGACATTTAGTTAGTTAAAATCCGGTTCATCATGAAAATTTAAGTTTAATTATGAAAAATACTTACTAAAGCCTTCTTTTTTAAGAAGTTTTTGTAAGTAACAGCCACAACCTCTTTTACCTTTTTTAACCTGAATTTTAGGAGCATCCTACTGCTTTTCAAATTACTACAGTTTGAGTACCTTTGCCACCTTGAAAGAAATTATGGCTGTTACTAAGGAATATATAGAAGTTTTAGGGGCTCGTGTACATAACCTTAAAAATATCGATGTACAGATACCGCGGGAGAAACTAGTGGTGATCACCGGCCTTTCAGGTTCGGGGAAATCTTCTTTGGCCTTCGACACTATTTATGCCGAGGGACAACGACGTTATATTGAAACGTTCTCGGCATATGCCCGACAATTTTTGGGGGGGCTTGAACGACCCGATGTGGACAAGATCGATGGTCTTTCCCCTGTCATCGCTATTGAACAAAAAACCACCAGCAAAAGCCCCAGAAGTACTGTGGGTACTATTACTGAGATTTATGACTTCCTGCGGTTGCTTTTCGCACGTGCAAGTGATGCTTTCAGTTATCGTACAGGAGAAAAAATGGTCAGTTATAATGATGAGCAAATAAAGAAGCTCATTATTGAAAAATTCAAAGAGGCCAGGGTCAATATCCTTGCACCGGTCATACGGTCCCGTAAAGGGCATTACCGGGAACTTTTTGAGCAGATCGCCAAACAAGGTTTTGTAAAAGTGCGGGTTGATGGGGAAGTACGGGATATAACCAAAGGCATGAAACTGGACCGATACAAGACCCATGATATTGAGATCGTCGTTGACAGGCTCAAAATATCAGATGAACCGGAGGCGGGAAACCGCCTTGACCAGAGTATCAAAACAGCTATGTACCACGGGGATGAAGTCTTGATGATCCTGGAGCAGGATTCTGGGGAAATCCGCTACTTCAGCCGTAACCTCATGTGTCCTACTACTGGGATCTCCTACCCCAATCCAGAACCTAATAATTTTTCCTTTAATTCCCCTAAAGGAGCCTGTCCCGCCTGCAACGGCATTGGCACACTCCATAAGATCAACATAGACAAGATCATTCCCAACAGATCTAAATCAATAAAGGATGGGGCGATTGAACCCCACGGGCCACAAAAGAAGAATTGGATCTTCAAACAGCTGGAAATTATTGCCGAACGATTTGAATTCAGTCTGGCTGATCCTGTGAAAAAAATTCCAGGGGAAGCTCTCGATATGATCCTTTTTGGCGGGAATGAACAATTCTCAAAGGAATCTAAAACCCTTGGGATCACACGGGACTATAAAATTGACTTTGAAGGGGTAGCTACTTTTATTGAAGAAACCTACCAAAAGAATGACTCTGCCTCCCTGCGCAGATGGGCCCGGGAATACATGGATAAAATTGAATGCCCCGACTGCAATGGCAGTCGGCTCAAAAAAGAATCCCTGTATTTTAAGCTGAATGGAAAAAATATTGCTGAACTGGCACAAAAAGATATTATAGATCTGGCCGCATGGTTCTCAGATCTGGAATCTGATCTTTCTGAGAAACAACAGAAGATCGCTTCAGAGGTGATCAAAGAGATCAAAGTTCGGCTTCAGTTCCTGGTAGACGTAGGCCTTACCTATTTGTCCCTTAACCGTGGTTCAAAAACACTTTCGGGAGGAGAAGCACAACGCATTCGCCTGGCCACCCAAATAGGGTCCCAGCTTGTAGGAGTATTATACATTCTGGATGAGCCAAGTATAGGCTTACACCAGCGGGATAATGAAAAATTGATAAATTCTCTGATTGCCCTTCGAGATCTGGGGAACTCTGTGATCGTTGTAGAGCATGATAAGGATATGATAGAAAGGGCCGATCATGTTATTGACATAGGGCCCGAAGCCGGAAGGCACGGAGGAGAGATCATTAGCCAGGGCACTCCCGAAGAGATCAGAAAGCATAATACCATTACCGCCTGCTATCTTAATGGTACTATGGAAATTGAAGTGCCCGGAAAACGAAGGAAAGGCAACGGAAAGAAAATAGAGTTAAAAGGAGCTACAGGAAACAATTTGAAAAATGTCTCAGTGAGCATCCCTTTGGGAAAAATGATTGCGGTAACAGGAGTATCGGGTAGCGGAAAATCCACTTTGATCAACGAAACCCTCTACCCTATCATGAACGCCCATTATTTTAATGGGGTAAAAACACCCATGCCTTATAAAAGTATTAAAGGGCTGGAGCATATTGACAAAGTGATCGACATCAACCAATCTCCTATAGGACGGACTCCCAGATCCAACCCTGCTACCTACACGGGTGTTTTTAGTGAAATAAGAAGCCTTTTCGCAAAGACTCCGGAAGCTCTTATAAGGGGCTATAAACCGGGACGGTTTAGCTTCAATGTGAAAGGTGGAAGATGTGAAACCTGTAAAGGAGGCGGGCTAAGGGTGATCGAAATGAACTTTCTTCCAGATGTCTATGTGGAATGTGAAACCTGCCAGGGCAAACGGTTTAACCGCGAAACCCTGGAAATAAGGTACAAAGGAAAATCAATTTCAGATGTACTGGAAATGACCATCAATGAAGCCACCATTTTCTTTGAGAACATTCCCAAGATCTACCGAAAATTAAAGACTATTAAAGACGTAGGACTGGGTTATATTACCCTGGGGCAGCAAAGCACCACCCTTTCTGGCGGAGAAGCCCAACGGATTAAACTGGCTACTGAACTTTCAAAAAGGGATACGGGAAATACATTTTATATACTTGATGAACCTACTACCGGTCTTCATTTTGAAGACATTAGGGTTTTAATGGAGGTCTTGAACAGGCTGGCAGACAAAGGAAATACCGTCCTTATCATAGAACATAACCTCGATGTAATAAAACTGGCAGATTATGTTATCGATATAGGTTATGAAGGCGGAAAAAACGGTGGTGAGGTAGTAGCAACAGGAACACCAGAGGAAGTGGCACGAGATGAAAAAAGCTATACCGCCAGATTTCTTCGAAAAGAATTAAATTAGCAGCAATCGAAAAAAATTATATGAGAACAGAAGCTAGAAATAAAAGCTGGAATGAAATAAAAACCAATGACTCCTGGGCAATTTTTAAAATAATGGGGGAGTTTGTAAATGGTTATGAAAAGTTAAGTCAGATAGGTCCTTGTGTCTCCATTTTTGGTTCGGCCCGCACCAAACCCGATCATAAGTTCTACAAACTTACAGAGAACGTTGCAAGAAAAATTGTGGAGCATGGTTATGGGATCATAACCGGGGGCGGCCCCGGGGTAATGGAAGCCGGTAACAAAGGTGCACACCTGGCCGGAGGAACTTCAGTAGGACTTAATATCCACCTGCCTTTTGAACAACATGATAACCCCTACATTGACGGAGACAAGAACATCAATTTTGATTATTTCTTTGTACGCAAAGTAATGTTTGTCAAATATTCCCAGGGTTTTGTTGTAATGCCCGGAGGTTTCGGGACCCTGGATGAACTTTTCGAAGCAATCACCCTTATTCAAACCAATAAAATAGACAAGTTCCCAATAATCCTTGTGGGAAGGGATTTCTGGGGAGGTTTAATTGACTGGATACGCGCTACACTGCTGGATAGTTTCGAGAATATAAGTGCAGGAGACATTGATATCCTGCAGGTTGTGGATACGGAAGATGAAGTAATTGAGATCCTGGATAAATTCTATGAAGAATATAATCTAAGTCCGAATTTCTAGTCGGCAATTCTTACTTAAAACAACGGGTTTCCATTTGGGATCCCGTTGTTTTTTAGACTTAATGAGTCGCTCATTAAATTAAAGGTTGCGGCGAAATCGGGGGTGCAGAACTCCTAAAAATATATTAATTAGTCTTATATTTAGGCTCAGGACTCATATATTGCCGGTCCCATGAAACTGTTGTGCAACCCTGTCTTCCTTTACATTGCCTTGAATAAAACAAATCTGATTGGCCTCTTCCTGATCCTGGGATCTGGACTTACCTATGGTCAACATTCTGTTCACCTCAATGCTGTTTTAAACGACAGCCTTCAGTCTTTATACAT
>JBEPWW010000109.1:0-6100 GCA_041642215.1 Salinimicrobium sp.
AGGGCTTCTTGGGTTACATAATCTGTAAGATCGGGATTAACCGTGCCGGTAAGGGGTAGCCGGTTATAACGGTCAATGATATTAGCCCACACCTGGGTAGCGCCCACCCTGTCCAGGGAATTCTGCACAATCGGCTGGAACCTGGAGTAGAGCTGGTCCCGGGTTCTTTCAGTAAGATAGCTGGTGGCTGCAGTATCATTTCCCATAAGGATATTGCGAGCATCTGTGAAGGTGATCTCCTTTACGGCGCTCACAAAAATAGGGGTGGCTTCCTTTACGGCGTCCTCAGCGGCCCGATTTAGCACTTTTAGCCCCTCATCTGCCAGGGCATCGAGCCCTACGTCCCGCAGCGTACGGTCCACCTTTTGAAGTTCTGGGGGTAAAGTGATCCTTACCAGCTCATTGTGGAAAAAACCATTCTCCTGTGTTAACTCGGTAACCTGCTCATCGATTCCCTTCTGCAGGGCCTGTTGTAATCCCTGGGCGATCTCGGCATTGGTGATCCCGCGTTCCTGCGGAAGGTTATCTGCAATTTGCTGTAATTCTGCACATCCGGCGAGAATGGGAAGCAGGAGGAGGAGGTATATTTTTTTCATCGTTGAAGTTTTTTCAAAGTTAGAGAAATCACAAGGAAGATAATCCTAAATAAAAGTTATCCCGCAGAAAGGTTCCTGTAATTGGGTCTTAATCCCTTTGGTTTGAAAACCAAATGAAAAATGGCAGATTCCTTCCTAAATTCGTAAATTGCAGCCGTTATTGACCTATAAAAATAATCATGGAACAACAAGCTCCTTATAAGCCCAAGAATAAAGTTAGAATAGTAACCGCCGCTTCTCTTTTTGACGGTCATGATGCCGCTATAAACATTATGCGCCGTATCATCCAGTCCACGGGAGTGGAAGTCATTCACCTGGGGCATGACCGCAGTGTGGAGGAAGTGGTTAACTGTGCTATACAGGAAGATGCGAATTCTATCGCCATGACCTCTTACCAGGGAGGGCATACCGAATATTTCAAATACATGTATGATCTGCTCCAGGAGAAAGGCGCCGGCCATATCAAGATCTTTGGTGGCGGGGGAGGAGTGATCCTTCCCGAAGAGATCAAAGAATTGCAGGATTACGGGATCACCCGAATCTACTCCCCAGATGACGGGAGGGAACTGGGATTGCAGGGTATGATCAACGACCTGGTAAAACTTTCAGATTATCCCCTGGGGAACAACCTGAACGGGGAAGTTGACCAGCTGGCCGGGAAAGAACCCGGCGCTATTGCCAGGGTGATCTCGGCTGCCGAGAATTTTCCGGAGATCGCCAAAGAGACGCTCGACAGGATACATGAGGAGAACAAGGAGAAAAAGATCCCTGTACTTGGCATCACAGGAACAGGCGGGGCAGGGAAATCTTCCCTGGTAGATGAGCTGGTGCGTCGCTTCCTCATCGATTTTCCGGAGAAGACGATCGGGATCATTTCTGTCGATCCTTCCAAGCGAAAAACCGGCGGGGCGCTCTTGGGTGACCGCATCAGGATGAATGCCATCAACAATGAACGGGTGTATATGCGTTCCCTGGCAACACGACAGTCCAATCTGGCCCTTTCGAAATATGTGGCTGAGGCTATTGAGGTGCTGAAGGCGGCTGAGTATGATCTCATCGTTTTGGAAACTTCAGGAATTGGACAGTCTGATACAGAGATCCTGGAGCATTCAGATGTTTCCTTATATGTGATGACCCCCGAATTTGGGGCGGCCACTCAATTGGAAAAGATCGATATGCTGGATTTTGCCGACCTCGTGGCCATTAATAAATTTGACAAGCGTGGCGCGCTGGATGCCCTGCGTGATGTAAAAAAACAATACCAGCGTAACCATGGCCTGTGGCATTCAGATCCGGATAGCCTCCCTGTATTTGGCACCATCGCCTCTCAGTTCAATGATCCGGGTATGAACACCCTGTATAAGGAGATCATGGACGCGATCGATGAAAAGACCGGGGCAGATTTTAACTCCACCTTCAACATCTCGAAGGAAATGAGTGAAAAGATCTTCGTGATCCCGCCCAGCAGGACCCGCTATCTTTCAGAAATTTCAGAAAATAACCGTTCCTATGATGAGAAAGCCGATGCCCAGGCAGAGGTTGCTCAAAAATTGTATGGGATCTATAAGACCATCGAATCTGTAACGGAGGTGAAGATAGAGCTGAATAAATTTGGCCTGGAAGAGGACGAGCTTCAGAACGCCTCAACCGAGGAGAACAAAGACCTGTCGGCACTTTTGAAGAAGGAGTTTGACAGGGTGAAAATGGACCTGGATCCCTACAACTGGGAGATCATTACCGGCTGGGATGAAAAAGTAAATAAATACCGGCAACCGGTCTACAGCTTCAAGGTTCGGGATAAGGAAATAAAGATCCAGACCCACTCAGAATCTTTGTCACACACTCAGATCCCAAAGGTGGCCTTGCCAAAATATCAGGCCTGGGGGGATATACTCCGCTGGTGCCTGCAGGAAAACGTACCTGGGGAATTTCCCTATACGGCAGGATTATATCCTTTTAAAAGGACCGGAGAGGACCCCACCCGTATGTTTGCGGGGGAAGGTTCCCCGGAGCGAACCAACAGGCGTTTTCATTATGTGAGCATGGGCTTGCCGGCAAAACGACTATCAACGGCTTTTGACTCGGTAACCCTGTACGGGAATGACCCCGATCCCCGTCCCGATATCTACGGAAAAATAGGAAATGCCGGAGTGTCCATCTGCTGCCTGGATGATGCGAAAAAATTGTATTCCGGGTTTGACCTTGCAGATCCCATGACCTCTGTAAGTATGACCATAAACGGGCCGGCGCCTATGCTGCTCGGGTTCTTCATGAACGCTGCTATCGACCAGCAATGTGAGAAGTACATCAGGGAAAACGGCATGGAGGCCGAGGTACAGGAGAAGATCGACAGCATCTATGCCGAAAAAGGAATGGAACAGCCAAAATACCGGGGCGAACTGCCGCAGGGTAATGACGGCCTGGGATTGATGCTGCTGGGTGTGACAGGAGACCAGATCCTGCCGGCAGATGTTTATGCAGATATAAAGAAAAGGACCTTAAGCCAGGTGCGGGGAACAGTTCAGGCAGATATTCTCAAGGAAGACCAGGCACAAAACACCTGTATCTTCTCTACCGAATTCGCCTTGAGGCTTATGGGGGATGTGCAGGAATATTTTATAAAGGAAAATGTGCGCAATTTCTACTCCGTTTCCATTTCGGGCTACCACATTGCAGAGGCAGGAGCGAATCCTATCACGCAGCTGGCCCTTACTCTTGCCAATGGTTTCACCTACGTGGAATATTACCTGAGCAGGGGAATGGATATCAATAAATTCGGGCCTAACCTGTCCTTCTTCTTCTCGAACGGAATAGATCCCGAGTATGCGGTGATTGGCCGGGTAGCCAGGAAAATATGGTCCAAAGCCATGAAGTATAAATACAACGCCAATCCCCGGGCGCAGATGTTGAAGTACCATATCCAGACTTCCGGAAGGTCTTTACATGCCCAGGAGATCGATTTCAACGATATCAGGACCACCCTGCAGGCATTGTATGCGATTTATGACAACTGTAATTCATTGCATACCAACGCTTATGATGAAGCGATTACCACGCCTACAGAGGCTTCGGTAAGAAGAGCAATGGCCATACAATTGATCATCAATAAGGAGCTGGGACTGACCAAGAATGAAAATCCAATCCAGGGGTCATTTATTATCGAAGAACTTACCGATCTGGTAGAGGAAGCGGTGCTAACAGAGTTTGACCGCATCACCGAAAGAGGTGGGGTGCTTGGAGCTATGGAAACCATGTACCAGCGAAGCAAGATCCAGGAAGAAAGCCTGTATTATGAAACGCTGAAACATAATGGGGATTTTCCTATCATTGGAGTGAATACCTTCCTAAGTTCGACCGGTTCCCCAACAGTTACACCCGGAGAGGTGATAAGGGCGACAGAAGAAGAGAAGCAGAACCAGATCAAAACGCTTGAAGATCTTCATGAAGCTAAAAAAGATAAGGAGAAGGAAACCCTGGAAAAGGTGAAAAATGCGGCCATTCAAAACCAGAATATCTTTGAGGTGCTCATGGAAGCCACCAAAGCATGTTCCCTGGGCCAGATCACCACAGCTTTGTTTGAAGTAGGAGGACAATATAGAAGAAATATGTAAGCAGATCGCCCTTTTTCTCCACCGAAGGGCAGAGAAAAAGGTGCAGGCTGCTTATCCCGATGAGCGGCAGCGATATCGGGATCTCTGTGTATGGGAGCGCATTCTGGAGAACCCTGAAAAATTCTCCACCGAAGGGCAGAGAAAAAGGTGCAGGCTGCTTATCCCGATGAGCGGCAGCGATATCGGGATCTCTTGTTGTTGAATCCGTGGTAATGTGTGGGTTCTGTTTTCGATGAGCGGTAGCGATATCTTTTTTCCAATTGTTCAAATGGGGAAAAAACAGGGAGGCAATAAATTAAAGTAATAATTCTCCTGATTATAATCTAAAAACCTGACCATGGTTAGCCGCGGTCAGGTTTTTTTTGTTTCAGTCAAACCTTCTTGCAGTTTCTGTTACTTGTGGGGAGTTCAAAAAAGGTCTGGTGAAAATTGTATTTTAGAGCCCTTATTCATTTTGTAATTATGAGCATCTTGAAGATTTTAAATACCGGAAATGACAGAACCGTAATCCTTATCAGGTTCATGGTGGGAGTGGTTTTTTTGGCCGAGGGGATTCAGAAATTCCTTTTTCCCGGCATGCGTGGAGTGGGAAGGTTTGAGAAAATGGGTTTTCCGGATCCTGAATTTTTCGGCAATTTTGTCGCTTCTTTTGAAGTGCTTGCGGGGGCACTGATCCTGCTCGGCTTGTTCACGCGCTTTGCAGCCACTACAACATTGCTTATCATGACAGTGGCTATTATTGTGACCAAGGTCCCCATTGGCTTGGGGGAAAGTTTTGGCCCCTTTGTCCTGCGGGATCTCAAAACCTACGGCTTCTGGAGTATGATGCACGAAATACGTACCGACCTGGCCATGTGGCTGGGATCTTTATTTCTCCTCATAAAAGGTGGTGGCAGGTGGTCGCTGGACCGGATGATCATGAAAAATAAAACTGCGATCTCCCGCTCCTAAACAGGAATTGCAGACCATACTCCTTAAAAGAATATCGTCACCGGCTGATTTTTTGTAAACCTAAAGGAGTATAGAAGAAATCCCACAATTGATCAGCTGCCGATTTTTGTTCCCTGCAGCAGTATCGGGATTTCCATTTCTCCTCAAATTTGGTCGGGTGCACGAATTTAGCTGTTCCTGTAGTCGTGCCCCGGCATCTACTCTATTGAAGTCTGCCCTTCTGTTTGTACAGGAGTGGATTTTGTTTCTTTCCATGCTGCGTAATCGTCCAGGTCATCACTTACCAGTTTAAGGCAGGCGGCAATAACCCCGGCATCATCAAGCAGTCCCACTACGGGAATGAAATCGGGAATAAGGTCCAGTGGTGTCAAAACATACAACAGGGCCCCTGCGATGGCAGCTATGGATTTCCAGGGTATCTCGGTATAGGTGCCGTTTCGGTAATCTCTTATGAGGGAGAACATGGTTTTCACCTTGTCGATATACATGCCAATGGTCTCATTGCTTCTAAGTTTGTTCTCTATACTGGAACGTTTATTCAGCAGCTTTTGCAGGTCATTTTCCTTTACTTTTTTTGCTTTATCGCTAAGTTCTTTCTCAGCTTGTTCGGGGTTAATTTCCATGTTATATGTATTGGTTCAACTTTATTTCTGTCCCAGTCGCCTAAAGATGTTGTCCAGGTTGTAAAAAGACGCGGTCTCCAGCTTTGCGAGTTCCTCCCACTCAATGGGAGTGGCTATTCCTGCTTCCTCATTGGGCCTTAGGGAATAGGCACATACAGCGGTCTGAGAATACGCATTTCTTAGGAAATCTACAAAAATTTTTCCCTCTCGCTGCTCCTTTCTGATCTTCGTGGTCAGGAGATCAGGCCTAAGACGGGTAACTTCTTCGGCTATTTTCCTGGTTTCTTTTTTTACCTCATCAAAATCCTTACCACGTCGA